>NZ_PQDH01000001.1:600000-900000 GCF_002964605.1 Vallitalea okinawensis | reverse complement strand
GCATACCCACGAATATGACAATTTTATAGTAAACTTAATAGCTATCAAATGTAAAATTACATCTGGTACGCCTATCGCCAAAGAGCATGCTACTCTTCTCTGGTTAAAACGAGAACATCTCACTTCTCTAAATTGGGCACCAGCAGATGTTCCATTTATTGAACATCTAAAAAGTGAAGTAAAAGATTAGTAGGTGATAAAAGATGAACATTAATACGACTGCTGCTCCATTGAGCATTAAAGAAGAAATCTTGATATCTGCAAAAAATAGTTTAATTGATAATACTGTAGAAGGAAATTTAGCACTCAATCCCCGTCTACTCATAAATGACTATAAACATGGCAGTAAAGTTCTTAGCCATATTATCTCTGAACTTGAGAATTGTAAGCATTTTAGAATTTCTGTGGCATTTATTACAAATAGCGGTCTTACCCCCATTCTTCAAACATTAAAAGAATTAGAAGAAAAAGGTGTAAAAGGACAAATCTTAACAACAGATTATCTGAGTTTTAGTGAACCTACTGCTTTAAAACGTTTATTATCCTTTACCAACTTAAATGTGAAAATGTATGACCGAGATGCTTTTCATACAAAAGGCTATATATTTGAACATGAAGATTGTTATAAAATTATAATAGGTAGCTCTAACCTCACTCAAACTGCCTTAACAAAAAATAAAGAATGGAATGTACGTATCTCATCTTTAGAAGAAGGTGCATTAACCGAGGAAGTTATTCAAGACTTCCAACTCATGTGGGAAGATTCCAAGGAATTAACGATGGAGTGGATTAATGCTTATGAAAAAATCTACCTTCAACAACGTGAGTATGTTAGGAAAAGTAAAGTACCTTCGCTTTCACAGTACAAACTTAAACCTAATAAAATGCAAGTAGAAGCCATTGCCTGCCTTGGTAAAATGCGGACTCAAGGAAAGAGTAAAGCCTTGTTAATTTCAGCAACTGGTACTGGTAAAACCTACTTATCCGCTTTTGATCTTAGAAATGTCAATCCTTCCAGAGCGTTGTTCATTGTCCATCGTGAACAAATTGCTAAGCAAGCAATAGAAAGTTATAAAAATGTTTTTGGAGACACCAAATCCATGGGCTTATTGACCGGGAATTCAAAAGATATTCACAAAGAATTTATATTTTCAACGATTCAGTCTTTATGTAAAGAAAATACTCTCTCTCTCTTTGATAAATTGCAATTTGATTATATTATTATTGATGAAGTACATAAGGCAGGAGCAAAAAGTTATCATAAAATTATTGATTACTTTCAGCCAAAGTTTTTACTTGGCATGACAGCGACTCCTGAAAGAAACGACGATTTTAATATCTTTGAACTGTTTGATTATAACATTGCATATGAGATAAGACTACAACAAGCACTTGAAGAAGATCTTCTTTGTCCATTTCATTATTTTGGAATCCAAGATGTATACGTTAACGGAAAGGTCATAGACGAACATACTGCATTTAAATACCTTGTTGAAAACCACCGGGTTTCTCATATAATTGATAAAGCTCATTTCTATGGATATTCCGGCAATCGCGTAAAAGGATTGGTTTTTTGCAGTAATACAGCAGAAGCAAAAGAACTCTCACATAAATTTAATGAACGAGGATTTAAGACACTTGCATTAACAGGGGATCATAGCCAAGATGATCGTAAAGAGGCAATAAGACGTCTTGAACAAGATGAGACTAACAACTCTTTGGATTATATTTTTACCGTAGATATTTTCAATGAAGGTGTGGACATACCGAGCGTTAATCAAGTTATCATGCTAAGAGCTACTAAATCGGCTATCATATTTGTTCAACAACTGGGACGTGGTCTGAGAAAACATCCCTGTAAGGATTACGTTGTTATTATTGATTTTGTTGGAAATTATGATAATAACTTTTTGATTCCAGTAGCACTTTCGGGTGATAGAACATTTAACAAGGATAACTATAGAAGATATGTAGTGGAAGGTAATCGGGTTATCCCGGGATGTTCCACCATTAATTTTGATAAAGTATCAAAAAGAAGAATTTTTAATTCCTTGGATAAAGTAAAGTTTAACCAAATTAAATTTATAAAGGAAAATTACATAAAATTAAAAGATAAATTAGGTCACATACCTGAACTTAGTGATTTTGATAGCTATGAATCCATTGATCCTTTAAGAATTTTTGAAAACAAGAGTCTAGGGTCGTACCATATGTTTCTAAAAAAGTACGAGAAAGATTATGACTTGACTTTTTCGGAATGTCAAGAATTATTCATGGAATTCATTTGTCGTAAACTGGCATCAGGGAAACGTATCCACGAGTTATACTTAATTAAGCTCATTATGGAAAATGATTATCATGCTCTCTCACGATTAGAGAAAGTCATGAAAGATAACTATAATATTGATTTCACAGAACACACAAAAACCTCAATCGTAAATGTTCTTACTAATGAGTTCCCCTCAGGAACGGGAAAACAGACTTTTGAAAAATGCCTTTTTATTACTAATGACGGTGATGACTATTGCATTTCACCTATCTTTAAGGAGTTGTTACGTGATCCTTACTTTGCTACTCACGTAAAGAAACTCATTACTTTTGGTATCAATCGTTATGAACGAGATTATTCTCATAGACATAATAATACGAATTTCGTACTCTATAAAAAATACACCTATGAAGATGTCTGTCGACTATTAGAATGGGAAAAGTGTGAAGTCGCTACGAATATCGGTGGTTATAAATATCATAAAAAAACGAAAACATATCCAGTTTTTATTAATTACCATAAAGAAGATGATATTAGTTCCACAATTAATTATGAAGATAGGTTCTTATCACCTTCTCAACTGATTGCTATTTCTAAGTCGGGAAGAACAAAAACTTCACCAGATGTTGTTCAAGCATACAATGCACAAGAAGATCAGGTAAACATGCTATTATTTGTTCGAAAAAACAAAGATGATAAAGTTTCAAAGGAATTTTATTACTTAGGAAGAATAAACACTGTTGGTGAGCCGGAGGAATTTACAATGGCTAATACAAGTAAAAACGCTGTTGAAATCACTTATCGGCTTCACACGCCTATACGAGATGATATCTATCATTATATTATTCATTAGTAATTCAGATGCCAAGAAAAGTTGCTCCTAAAATTTCAATGTAGGGGCAATTTTTTTTATATATAATTTTTGCTAAATTGCGTTTTGAGAATACTATTTTATTATTTGTGCCAAAGGGGTTGGCTTAAAATGATAATCGCGCCTTACTCGAGTACACTTTTCATTAATGCTGTTCAAATCACTTAAGGAAAAATAGCCTAATTCATTGACCAATCCTTCGACATAACCATAAAACATATAATCACCATCTCCCTGCTTCTCAGCTTCTAGCACATACCATGTCCAATAACTAAGTTCGTCAAAGAACTTGAGATAGGCAGTAGGGGGTTCATGACCGTCCTGGGAAAATAACTTTGGAACATTGTTCTGCGCGGCTATTTTATCACTGAATAATTGTTCTTCCATCTGTTTACCTCCTATTATCTTTTGAATAACATCTTAGACACATTTCACTTGTAGTGCATTCTCAAGGACATAAACGTAAAAGTAGGGAATAATCTAACAGAAGTTATTGTAGAATCTTAGAAAAATATTATAAGAGTATTATAAGAAGTGGTTAATATCTGAATGGTGATTTGCTACCTTCTTTTAGTATACCATACAACTCTTATCTAGCTAACATATTTTTAGAATCGTTTAGCATAAGTCTACCTTGTGATTAAGTACTTCACCTGTAATCTTGATTAATTCAGGTTATACCATCTAATGATGATTACAATCTACTAATAAGTTGAAGTTATTATAGGTTATTTAACATTACAATATACCAATAACTATGATAGAGGATAAGCAATAAATGCTTATCCAACTGATTTATGATGTGATGATAATAGAGTATTCATCTTAAAGTGATTTTCTCCATGTAATCGTTGAATCAAAAACTCGATCAACAACATCTAAATAACCCTTCTTTGTTTTACACTTCTTAAACTTCTTGAAAAGCTTCCCACTGGAATCAAGATGTATGGAAAGATAAATCCAGAATTCTTTCATTTTATCACATAGGTGTTTATCGCCTGAAAGTATGGATTCATAATAGTTAAAAACAGAATCATGAAACTCTTTTATTTTTTCTATTTCATTCTTTTCGTAGACACCATTATTTTTAATGATGGATGGTAAGAAAGGATCTCTAAGAGCACCACGACCTAACATGAAATTATCGATGGATGGGAATTGGTTACTGATCTTCTTGAAGTCATCATAAGTAAAGATATCTCCATTATAAGTGACCTTATGATTGCAGGCGGCATACAGCTTTTCAAATCCTTCGAGATTAACGGTTCCTTCATACTTTTGATCACCTGTACGTCCATGGATAATGACACCCTTCAGAGGATAGTCGTTGAGTAGTTCTATTACCTCCATGCCTTCTTCAAGATCATGCAAGCCTAATCGCATTTTTACACTTACTTGATAAGAATCATCTAAACAAGCTTCATCCAGAACGGCTTTGATCATATCTGGATAGGGCATGATACCAGACCCCTTTTTCTTTTTTGTCACTGTTGGGTAAGGGCAACCAATGTTCCAATTGATCTCGTTATAACCCATCTTGGCAATGGTTGAAGCAAAAAATCGAAAATCAGCTCCATTATTACCAAGGAGTTGAGGTACTACCGTAAGCGTATCATCATTGACACTTGGCAATACATCTTTAAAAAGTGAGGAGTTGGTTTTCCTCATACTGGTAGTCGTGATAAAGGGTGCATAATAGGCATCTATTCCACCGAAAAGATCGGCATATATATTTCTATAATAAGCAATAGTTAAACCCTGTATAGGTGCCAAAAAAAGTTTCATAATAATTCTTCTCCATTTCTCTAAACAATCACTACCCCTTATTAAAACATATTCGAGATAAATAATAAAGGGGAAAATAGAGTAAGCAGGAAATATGAATTAGTTTACAGATGTAAACATATTTAAGTAAGTAATCTTGGTTGTGATGCTTTGGAAAATCTTTTATAATAAATATAATATTGCATGCTTTAAATTTTAAAAGCATATAGTTTGGTAAAAGTTGAGGAGGAGAAGTCATGAAGATTCTTATTATTGGTGGTAAAAAATTTATTGGGTATCACATTGCCTTAGAAGCAGAAAAAAGAGGGCATGATGTCACCTTTTTTAACAGAGGTCAAACCTACAAAGAGCTATTGCCCCAATTTCCATGCATAACTGGTGATAGGAATGAAGATATGGAAAAAGTAAAGGGAATGGATTTTGATGCAGTTATCGATACATGCGCTTATTTCCCTCATCAGGTTGAAAAGTCAGTAAGAGCTCTAGGCGACAGCATTAAAAAGTACTTACTTGTTTCTACCATTTCTACGTGTGATTTAAGCATAGCTCACTTTAAAGAAACAGATCCTACTTGCGGCATTGATTTTGATTCAAAAGAGATTACTGGAGGAACATATGGTCCGTTGAAGGTTGGCTGTGAGAAGGTATTGACGGATATGTTGGGGCATGAGAACAGTCTCATCATCCGGCCAGGTTTTATTGTTGGAGAGAGAGACCATACAGATAGATTTACTTATTGGCCAGTTATGATGGATGCCATGGAAGAGATGATTGTACCAGAAACCGGTGATTTAGGTTTTCAATTTATCGACGTTAGGGATTTAGCAGCATTTATTATTCATGGGCTAGAAAAGGAATTACATGGCATATATCTATTAACAGGTCCAGAACAATCCTATACTTTCAAAGAGTTTATTCAAGACTGTCATAAGTTCATTAATCCTGAGTGCCAATTGAAGAAAGTGAATGAACAATGGCTTCTAGAACATGGCATAGAGAAAAGCCAAGCCTTTCCATTATGTTATGATGAGACAATGGCTGTTGGTATTCACTGTGTTGATATAACTAAAGCTCTAAAAGCGGGATTGAAAACAAGACTTATTGAAGAAACACTTCTTTCAGCTTTAGAGTGGTATAAAGCTTATAAAGGTGATGCCAATGACTTAGCAGTTGGATTAAATCCAACAGAAATGATGAAACTAATGAAATAGATCAGTGAGTAGAACATGGTAACCGTACTTTGAGTTACCATGTTTCTTTTATTGTGGGGAAATTTTACAATGGTATTTCTGTATGATATAATAGCAAAGTATCTTATAAATATAAATAAATGTAAGAGGTGGAATATGAAAAAGAGAGTCTTATTATACATATTTGTTGGAATAATTTTTCTGTCTTCAGGTATTATATATGCATCCAGTACTGAAGAAAAGATAGATGCAAAAGACCCTTATCAATCAACAATCAAACAAAATAATAACATTAAGTCAAAAGAAGATATATTGTTGGAAAATGATGAAGCAGTGTATGACTTTAGTTTCAATAATTTTTACAATTCCAATTATGATATGGTAGTCAGGTGTATGTTGTCAAAATACTACATAGGTGCAACAAAGTATGGTGATAATTTTGTACCTGCATTTGGATCTAAAGGCAGTCCTTTTGAATTCAGTGTTTTTGATAATGTTAGCCAAGAGTTTAAGGCAATAATAGAACATTCAGACTTTACCAAGGGTTTTCCAGGCTTTTCATTAGTAGAATACGCGCCATTTTTATCTGAAGATGGTACAGTTTATCTCGTTGTTGATCCAAATATCTTAGTTAAGGCAGGTAATAATTCAGAAGATTCATCTGCAGGACTGTATAGTTATAATATAAATACTGAGCAATTTTCACTTCTTGTGGAAGCAGATATCGTAACAGATTTTACACCTATTGTTCATGAGGGGGCTGTTTATTTTAAGAGTAAATCAGAGGATGCTGAATCTGAAACCGGAGTATGGTATTATTTACTTAGGTATGATTTAGAGGAGGAAAAGCTTACTGTATATGACGATAGTGTTGTATATATAATATCAGCAAATAAAGATCATATGTACTCATTGAAGGATGGAGTTATATATCAACTTAGCCATCAAACAGGAGAATCAAAGTTGCTAATGGATCTGAAACAACATGAATTGACTAAAGATTATAAAGCCAAAGGTTCCTTTCAAGTTACAGAAGACTATATTTATGTCGTTTTGAATTCACTATATCCTAGAATGGATCTTAGGGTTGGATTAGGAAGTGATGTGGTTGCTAGAGTCGAAATTGCTACAGGAAAGGTGACCATGATCACACCTGATGTGAACAAGAAATATTTTATAAGAAGTCTAAATGTCATATATGATAACTGCTTTTTTATTGCGGATGAAATTACGGATGCATTTTATGATACTATATATGAATTTGGTATTTGGGATGCTTCAGAACATATAAAAGCAATGATTTATCAAGGAGATTCAGAAGGTAATGTACAGATTATTGGTGAAACCTATGGCGTAGAGCTCATCATTGATGGAGAAAAATTATATTACAGTGATAAAGGAACTGCTGACAAAGAGATTGAAAGTACATTTAAGTCCCTTGAGATTAATATTAAGTAGAGTAAATAGGAATTAAATTAAATGAAGTAAGAAGAATCATAAAGATTCTAAATAATATTGGGATAAGTCAATTGACTTATCCCAATAATTCTGATGTCATGATCATGAACCATGATTTCCTTCTTCAGCTTCTGCAACGGCTTTAGTTTCGTGAACTGTACCAAATGGATGCTGAGGTGGTGCATAAATGGAGTATAATTTAAGTGGTTTGTCACCTGTATTGATGACATTATGCCATGTTCCAGCAGGTACAATAATAGCAAAATCGTCTTCTACCTCTTCTTCAAAATCTAACTGATCTTTACTATTCCCCATTTTAACGAGCCCTTCACCTTCTTCTATGCGTAGAAATTGGTCAACATTAGGATGAACCTCTAATCCGATATCATCATCCACATCGATACTCATTAAAGTAAGCTGCAGATGATCACCCGTCCATAAAGCTGTTCGATAGTTATCGTTTTGAACAGTAGCTTCTTCAATATCGATTACAAATGGCTCAGGTCCATAGTCTTTAAGTTCTGCATTTTGTCTTTTTGTATGTTGTTGATGCATTGGTCTATAGAACCAGTAAGGATAAGGATATGGTCGAAATACTCTATTTCTCATATTATGAAATCCTTTCAAAGTCTCAAAATATCATATGTCTTATATAAGAGAAAAGTGAAACTAATCTATTTTTTCATTCATGACATGCTTGTTAGATTTTCTTTTGAACAGGCAACTTCATACTAATAAGCGTCCCTTCTCCCAACTCACTGTAAATGTAAATAGTAGCTTGATCATTATAAGCCAGTTGTATGCGTTTGCAAGTATTAATGAGACCAACATGCTTGGATTGAAGGGGGTGCTTATTCCTCATCATATGCCTTATGTGGGCTAACTTCTCTTCAGTCATGCCTAATCCATTATCATACAGATGAACAACTATACAATCTTGTCTTACTTTGATTTTAATCTTAATCTCACTGATACCTTCTTTTTCTTTAATGCCGTGATAGATGCTGTTTTCAATTAAGGGTTGCAACAATAACTTGATGATAGGTAAGTCTTTATATGTTTCATCATAATCCCAAGTCACAAAGAACTTATCAGGGTATCGTATTCTCATGATGGAGAGGTAGTCTTTGGTGTATTTGATCTCCTCATCTAAAGTGGTCATATCATCTGTATATTCCAGCGTATAACTGAGAATATCCGACAGATGCTCCAGCATTTTAGAGGCTTGATTACTACTGCCGGTTAACTGAATGGTTTTCCATTTAATCGTCTCAAGCGTATTAAATAAAAAGTGTGGATTCATCTGAGACTGCAAAGCTAATAGTTCCATTGCTTTCAGTTTATATTTCCTTGTAGCTAGTTCACTTTTTAAATACTGCTGCTCTAAGAAGGTCTTGATGATGTTCTGAGTAATGAATTCATACTCATTATTAGCATCTTTTATTGGTGGAAGCTTTTTTTTAGAACCTGCATATTCCAACATATCAACGATATTAAGTAAGTGGTTATAATTTCTCTTCGTTATGAGATAGGTTAAGATGAGAGCGATAAAAAATGAAATGAGGATAACCAAAATAACGATAACATAAAGAGGATAGGACCATTTATATGCTAATGATTTAGGGGATAGTGTTACATAGGTCCAATTCTTATTAGCTGATTTAGCATGATAGAGTAAGTAATCTTCCCCATTGATTTTGACTTCTTCCTGAGCATCATCATTGATCTCATTATTTTCAAAGTATTGAATGTCTTCATCAGTCACGTTATCACTTTTCGAGATGACCTCCCTAGAACCATTGAGAATCAATACTTTTTGCTCTTTATAAGCGCTTTGATTGGTCAATAGATGATCAACATAATCTTGGTTAAGATTTAATACCACAACACCATTCTCATTAGGTGCATAGGTAGTATTAAGTTTACGATAGATGGTAAGGACTTGTACCGGCTCTGTTTCAAAGGCGTAGGACATCATAGGCCGTGATTCACTGTAAAGGGATTTGTCAACTAATTCAGTTCTGTAAGTATCATACCAATCTGTATCTACCATCTGATTCAGAACAACTAAATCTACCGTCGTTGTCAGTACTCTTGGGTTAGATTTGTCTGGTTGACTCATATAAACGTAAATGGAATGGATATATTGTTTAGCTGTGGTGGTTGAATAAAGTAGATTTTTAATTAAACCTAAAGATTGAATATCATACAAGGAATAAGAGTCCGTATTCAGTATGTTCTTAGTTGCAGTAGCAATTTTAATGCTATGGGTAAAATTTAATAAAATGCCATCAGATTCTTGAAAAATGATATCTGCACTTTGTTTCGTTTTCTCCAAAGAGTTGATGGTATTATTACTAATGGATTTGGAGTTATAGATGGTCAGTAATGTAATACTTAAAGTACCCAATACAATAACAGGGATGATAATAGGTATAATAAATGTTATTAAATTTTTAATAAAAAATTTCTTTTTCATATTCATGACCTCAGCTGTTTTTTATTACGAAACTCTCTGGGAGACATTCCAAAATGTTTTTTGAATGTACGAGTAAAATTCTTAGGGTTACCATATCCTAATTTATCACTGATCTCATATGTCTTAAGCTGTGTACTCATCAGATACTCTTTTGATTTCTGCATCTTCACATCTAATAAATAATGAGAAAAATTGATACCTGTTATATCCTTGAAGATTTTTGAAAGGTAGTTAGGGGTAAGCCCTACAATATGAGATGCTTCATTTAGGTTAGCAATGTCCAGCTGATCATTGATATAGCGTTTGACTTTAATAACAAGATCATCGTAATAGGCAAAATCGTTTTCAGCTTTTTCTCTATAGACCTTATCTAAATCTTTCTTTACCTCTGTAAAAATGTTGACAAGTTCATCATATTTGGTAGGTTTCACAAGATAGTGTTTGACATTGTATTTAATCGCTTGCCTTGCATATTCAAAATCTCTATAGCCACTCAAAAATAAAACAGTTATTGGTGATTTCTGCTCATATAATGTTTGGGCAACTTCTATTCCAGACATAAAGGGGAGTTTAATATCGCATAATAAAACATCAACAGGATTATTATCGATGTATTGAAGGGCTTCTTTTCCATTTGAACAATCTTGGACAACTTGGAACCCAAGGGTTTCCCATGGAAAATAATTTTTAAGCCCATTGCGTATTTCATATTCGTCATCAACAATAAGTAAACGGTACATCCATATCACCTCATTTGTATTATATCAAAGTATGATATCTTAAGATAGGGACATAAGCTACGAAGAATATCGTAGAAAATGATACCTTCTGAAAAAATATTTTTAAAGTAATTAAAATATGATACCATTTTATAGCTAAGAGTCATACTAGTTGAAATAAAAATTAACTATAATAGAGTTGTGTTAGGATCAAATGAATTTCCCTAACATGAAGAGTTCACAGAGGGAATGTGAATCTCAGGACATATTTTTACGAAAAGGAAAGGGGATATGAAATGAAAAGAATATTAAGTTTTTTATGTGTTGTTATGTTAATGGTTTCTTTTTTGGCTGGCTGTAGTAAAGATAACACAGTTGAGGACAGTTCTTCAAATGAAAATACCAATCAGCAACAATCAGAAGAAAAAGCTGACAAGGGTGAAAAAGAAGACGAACCCATTACTTTAAGATTCTCATGGTGGGGTGGAGAATCTCGGCATGAAGGAACACTAGCATTAATTGAAGAGTATGAAAGATTAAACCCAAATGTAAAAATTAAGGCAGAGTATAGTGGTTGGGATGGTTATTATCAGAAGTTAACAACTCAACTTGCTGGTGGTACTGCTCCAGATATTATGCAGATTGATCAACCTTGGATTTACGAATTTTCTAAGGATAAAGATATGTTTGTTGACATGAACACTATGGATACAATTAATACGGATACTTTTGACCAAAAATTCATTGAAGATTTTTGTATGATCAATGATCAAGTTGTAGGACTTCCTACAGGAATAAATGGCTCAATAATGATTCAAAATAACGATGCACTAAATAAAGCAGGCATTGATCCAAATACAGAATGGAATTGGGATAATATTCTTGAACTTGGCAAAAAGTTTCATGAACAAGGCGGCGACTATTATTTACTAACTGATGGATTTGTGCTAGTTGAGAAATATGTTGTTCAAAAAGCTGGGGATAAATTTATCAAAGATGATTATACTTTAGGTTTTGACGTAGCTGATTTGCAAGAGGCATATGAGTACTATAACCAATTAGTAGAGAACAATGTTGTTATTCCAGAATCACAATTAGCAGCATATAGCGGTAAAGATTTTGAGACACCAAACTGGATAGAGGGTAAAGTTGGACTTGCTGTGAATTGGGCTAGTACAATATCTGCCTATATTGTTGATGAAAATATTGAATATGATACGAGCTTAATACCTATTATGGACAATACTGCGAACACAGGGATTGTCGTTAGACCATCTCAATTGATTGCGGTCAATAATGATTGTAATCAAAAAGAGGAAGCAGCTAAGTTTGTAGAATACTTCTTTAACAATAAAGATGCAGCTTTGCTTCTTGGAACAATTCGTGGTATTCCATCAAGTTATTTAGCGAAAGATGCATTATTAGAAGCTGAAGAACTGTCTCCAATTCAAAGTAAAGCCATTGATCTATCTGTAGAAAAGGCAGGCATTAAGGAAAGCGTTCCAATGACTAATCAACAAGTAAAACAGATGTTAAAAGACATGGTGCAACGTGTTGCTTATAAAGATCTTACACCTGAAGAAGCTGCAAACAAATTAGTTGAAGATTTGAATACTGTATTAGAAGAAATTAAATAGATTGATATTAACAAAGCAGATAAAAGTATTTATCTGCTTTGTTAAGAAAGGAGTAGCTATGCTAAAAACAAACAAGAAGAGATGGGACTATATAGCATTCCTATACATAATGCCATGGATTATAGGTTTTCTAGTTTTTCAATTATATCCAATTGTATCGTCTTTTATTTATTCTTTTACCGAGTATCCGATTATTGCAAGACCTGAATTTGTTGGATTAGATAACTATATCAAGATATTGACTAAAGACCGTGAATTCCTCAATTCACTCAAAGTGACCTTCTCATATGCACTATTTGCCTTACCACTTAAGTTGGGATTTGCTTTATTTGTTGCACTCATACTTAATATGAAATTGAAATTTATTAACGGTTTTAGAACCATGTTTTATTTACCCTCAATCTTAGGTAGTAGCGTAGGGATAGCTATTGTATGGCGTTTTATTTTTGGCTATACGGGTATTATTAATCAGATTCTTGAAGTATTTAACATAAGTCCTGTGGAATGGATTGGAAATCCAGATCTAGCTATTTATAATATAGGTTTATTGACTGTATGGCAGTTTGGTTCATCCATGGTTTTATTTCTAGCAGGTTTAAAAAACATACCACAAGTTTATTATGAGGCTGCCAAGATAGATGGTGCTAGTAAGATTAGAAGTTTCTTTAACATCACACTACCACTATTATCACCAATTATCTTTTTTAATCTGATCATGCAGATGATTAACTGTTTACAGGAATATACTTCAGCAGCTATTATCACCAATGGTGGTCCAATGAAGTCAACCTACCTTTATGGTATGTTACTCTATGACAATGCTTTTAAATTTTTTAAGATGGGTTATGCATCAGCGTTATCATGGGTATTATTTGCTATCATATTAATATTTACATTCATTTTATTTAAGAAATCAAGTATGTGGGTTCATTATGGTGATGGAGGTGATTTCTAATGCTTGTGAGACATAAAAAGATTTTTACTTATACCTTATTAATCCTATTTACATTCATTATGATGAGTCCATTATTAATACTCATATCCAATGCTTTTAAAGATAATCAAGAGATTTTATCTTCTTTCAGTTTAATTCCTAAGAGTTTCACTTTAGAAGGTTTTATCAATGGATGGAAAGGTAATGGTCAAGTTTCATTCTCAACATTTTACTTAAACACATTTAAAGTTGTAACACCTACAGTACTTTGTACCATCGTATCAAGTCTTTTTGTTGCTTATGGTTTTGCAAGATTCCAATTTCCATTTAAGAAGACTTTATTTATTATACTTATATCAACTCTCATGTTACCCAATGCAGTAGTTATGGTACCAAGGTACTTACTTTTCAAAAACTTAGGTTGGATTGATTCTTATCGCGTATTTATTGTACCAGCCGCCTTTGCAACAAAGCCCTTTTTTGTTTTTATGTTAGTACAATTTATTCGATCCATACCAAGGGATTTGGATGAGGCAGCTAAGATAGATGGTTGTAATTCCTTTAGGATATTAACTCAAATACTAGTACCAATCTGTAAACCTGCTATCATATCTGCTGGATTATTTGAACTGATTTGGAGTTGGAATGATTTCTTCAATTCTCTTGTTTACATCAATAGCGTTGAGAAGTTTACTCTGCCACTAGGTTTACGTATGTCACTAGATATTACAACCCAAACGAATTGGAATTCTGTTATAGCAATGTCACTTGTATCCATCATACCACCGACACTTATCTTCTTCTTCTTACAAAAACACTTTGTGGAAGGGGTAAGTACATCTGGGTTAAAAGGATAGGAAGATTAAATGCAAAAGGCTTACTTCATGAACTGAAATAAGCCTTTTCATTTATTCATATATTTTCTAATGCTTAATAATAGAGAGATTCTGCTTTCTCCTCAACACACCATACTTGCATAGCATCTTCGCCTCTATTGTTCCACGTAAAGTAAGGAATACAAGTAGCAAGCTTTTGTCCATCGCGGCTGTAACAAATTACTTTAGGTAAACCACCTATAGATTCATTACTTACTCTGAATAGAGCATTAGATGGTATTTTAATGTCCGCTAGTGGCTGATCTTGGTCTTGTTGTTCAAGAGCATACACAATGGGACCTCTTACAATGGCAACTTTTCCTTCATTCATTGTTACTTTCTCATTAGCAAGAACAAGACGTACAGGCATATCCATGTTCAACTCAATAGTCTGGCCATTTTCACATGTTACTTGGATATAGCCATTTGTGACAGGTGCTAATACCTCTTTATCATTCACTTGAACAGTGAAGCTATTACACCACTCAGGTACTCTTAAACGACATTGAACAGGTTCCTTACCTTCATACTCTGGTCTTAACTTGATAACCGAGCTAACCGGGTAAGTTGTTTCTTGGATTAAACGCAGGTTATGACCTTTATATGCCATTTCCACTTCGCTATCAATGAAGAGATTCACTACAACTTCATCATTGTCTATGCAGTAGATATATTGTCCAATAGAAGGGATAAAACGGCATAAGTTAGTTGGACAGCAAGCTGTATTATACCATGGCTTGCGATTATGTGTACCATCTGCTGCTAATGGATTGACATAGAAGAAAGTATCACCGCCTAGAGCCCATCCTGCAATGATGTTGTTATAGAGTGATCTCTCAACAACATCCATGTACTTACCATGACCTTCTAACCAAGACATACGAGCGTTCCATAGTGTTAAACCAATACCGGCACATGTCTCACAATAAGCAGTCTTGTTAGGCAAATCATAATCCACAGTAAAACCTTCATTTTTTTTAGATGGACCGATACCTCCTGTAATGTATAGGTTTTTATTGACCACGTTATCCCAAACTCTACGAAGAGCATGCTCATAGTCAGTATTCACATATTTACTCACATCAGCCATACCTGTATAGAGGTACATTGCTCGAACTGCATGACCTACAACCTTTTCAATATCCTTAACAGGTACATTGTTTTGATAATATTCAGGGTGAGAAATATGTTCCGCTGTTGGTTCAAACTTAACATCCCCTTCATTACTGCCATAACCTTTTCCTCGTTGTTCTAAGAGCCAGTATGCGAATCTTAAGTGCTTCTCTTCACCAGTAACTTCATATAAACGAACAAGAGCAAGTTCGATTTCTTCATGACCTGGCACCCAGTTGCGTTTGTCTGGACCAAAAGTGTCCATATAGTGATCAACAAGCTTACATGCGATATCTAAAAAATTTCTCTTACCAGTACTTTGATAGTAAGCTACAGCTGCCTCTATTAGGTGACCGCCACAATACATTTCATGACGGTCTAGATTTGTCCAACGCCCCTCAGGCTCTTCCACTGTATAATAAGCCATAAGATAGCCATTTTCTTCTTGAGCGCTACCTATGTAGCCAATAATCTCATCTATTTTCTTCTCAAGTTCTTTGTTTTCCTGATGCATGAGTGAGTAGGCTGCACCTTCAAGAACCTTATACACG
This sequence comes from Vallitalea okinawensis, assembly GCF_002964605.1. Lineage (NCBI taxonomy): Bacteria > Bacillati > Bacillota > Clostridia > Lachnospirales > Vallitaleaceae > Vallitalea > Vallitalea okinawensis. The sequence goes on along the minus strand of NZ_PQDH01000001.1, from coordinate 884,119 downwards.
TCTGAATCATTGTAGAATCTGCCAACATATGCACCTTTGTTCTCACCTTTGGATGCAGTTATGAAGTTTTTAATACGATCTGTTTCTTCACATCGTTTAATACAGAGATCAAGGGTTACATCTTGGTGCACTTTCATACGCTCTGTCCAGAATGCATCAGTAATATGTACCTTATTAAAAGGAATCTGTCTACAGCTTCCATTAGCTTTTATATCTACAGTCATCTAATTATCCTCCTTATTAGTTCTATAACGTGATATTATTATAGCACTCTGGATAACTATTGTAAGTAGACATAGAGGTATAAAAGGTGTACTATTTATACTTCTAACTATCTAATTCTCTTGCCAGTCTAAGAATATCTTCAGCAGATGTATCTATATCTTCATAGGTCGTTTTATAGGAACTTACACTAATGCGCATGACAGATTGACCTTGCCATTTAGCACCGCCTAACCAACAGACGCCAGAGTCTTGGACCATCTTAATAAGAGTATCTGTTTTTTCATCGGATTTAAAGCGTACAAGAACTTGGTTAAATACAATGTCATTGAGCATATCTAAACCACCTTCTTTAAGCAGATCACCGAAGTAGACTGCTTTCTTGTGAAGTTCCCATACAAGTTCAGCAACACCTTTTCTTCCTAATCCTTTTAGTGTAGCCCACAAATCGATTGCCCTTGTTCTCCTGGACATTTCAGAAGTGTACAGCATGTTGTCTCGATCTTCACTGAGGATAATATATGACCCGACCATATGCATGGAATTAATTAATAGTTGTCTGTGTCTGCATAGAATGATACCACTATCATAAGGGGTATTTAATGTCTTATGACCATCAACTGACCAAGAGTCAGCTAATTGAACACCATCTGTTAGGTGTTTAAATTCAGGATTAGCAGCAGCCCATAGACCAAAAGCACCATCCACATGGACATAGGCTCCAGCTTCTTTTGCCATGGTACATAAAGTTTGAAAGTCATCAAAGTTGCCAGTATTCACATGACCAGCTTGTAGGATTAACAAGGTTTTATGATCTAGAGGAGGCATTTGGTCAACTTGAATACGCCCCTGGTCATCGCATGGTACTTTGTGAATCCGCTCATTACCTAAACCGATAATGGAGAGAGCTTTATAAATTGTGGAGTGGGCTCCTTCTCCAAGAACAACTTTTATCTCAGGAGCATTAAATAATCCTTGCCCAAAGACATCATATCCTAGGTTCTTTAAGAGATAATTCCTTCCTATAGTTAATCCAATAATTGTAGCAGTTGAACTGCCACTGACATAGCCAGCCACTGTTTCAGGTGGCAATCCTAACAAGCCAATTAACCACTTTTCTGTTACTGCCTCAATCTTTGATGCAACCGGCGATAATACATACATAGCTGGATTTTGATCCCAAGCATCAGTTAACCATTTAGAAGCTAGAGCAGATGGTAATATGCCACCACAGACGAAACCAAAGTAACGTCCACCTGTCTGAGCAACAGTTGCTGGACTTCCATATTGGTGTAGCTGAGTTAGAATATCTTCTGTTTTTTCTGGTTCATCTCCTAATGGACTATCAAATACCTTAAGACTGTCTAAATCATTAGGTTTTGGGAAAACAGGCATATCATCTACATTATTGATGTAATCAAGGGCAAATTGGTGAGCTAATTTTAGGTCAGAATCCAATGAGTGATTGCGTATTTCGTCTAGAATTTTACTTCTATATCTATGTTGCATGATATTACCTCCTTAATTGAATATATATAGACTAGAATTTTTATGAATGTGTGATACAATACCAGTATATTGCATCTTTCTAACTAGTACAATTACTTAATTGTATGTAATACAAAGGAGATTAAATAATGATCGATTACTATGGGAATGAAATTACTTGGGTTCCAAAGATAGAAAAATCAAATACCCCATTGTATATACAGATTGCAGAATGCATCGCAAAAGATATTGAAGAAGGTGTTTTGAGCAGTGGAGCGAAATTACCACCACAAAGAATTATTGCAAATTACTTAAATATTAATCATAGTACAGTTACGAGAGCCTATAAACGATGTGAAGAAAGAGGTTTGATAAAAGGAATAATAGGTAGTGGCACATTTGTAACGAGTAATGCAGGCATTCCAGATAATGTATTATCTAAAGAGGAAGATCATGTGATCGAGATGGGATCAGTTCTACCTTTATACCAGATCAACAAGCATATTGAAATAGAAATGAAACGAATAAATGAATTAGTTGACTATAAGTTAGTATTAAAATATGCACCACCTGAAGGTCATAGTAAACACCGTTATATTACTTCACAATGGCTTACCAAGAATGGTATCCTTACAGAACCTGATAATATACTTATAACATCTGGGTCACAAAATGCACTCTCTGTTTTATTAATGGGGTTATTTAATAAAGGTGATAGAATTGCTGTAGATTCTTTTACCTACACAGGGATTAAAAATATAACTTCCCTTATTGGTATTATACTTATTCCTGTGAAAAGTGATAGGGATGGTATGGATGTGGATGACCTAAATAAAATCTGTCAACGTGAAAAGGTAAAAGGAATATATCTTATACCCAGCTGTCATAATCCAACCAGTATTTCAATGCCTATTGAAAGAAGAGAAGCGTTGAGTGAAGTCATCAAGAAGAATCATATGCTTTTGATAGAAGATGGTACCTTTAGTTTTACAGAGGTAGAGTTGACTACGTCACTAACAGACTTATTACCAGAGCAAAGTTTTTATATCCATGGCACCTCTAAAGCCTTAAGTCCTGCACTAAGGATTTCCTATATAAGATCACCAAAGCATTATGTTAAAAAACTTGTACAAGTGCTTAATAGTTTAACTTGGATGGCTTCTCCATTGAATGCAGAAATTGTATCTCTATTTATAAAGACATCTTTGTATGATAAAATTATTAAAATAAAATTAGAAGAACTGAAGAAAAGAAATACAATATTTAATGAAACCATGAAAGGATATGATATACTTCACTCACAGTTCAGCATGTTTCGATATGTGAAGCTACCTAGCCAGCTGGATGATATCATAATTGAAAATGATTGCTACAAAAAGGGTGTTCAAGTTTTTTCATCAAAACGATTTTCTATAGGATTAAACACGGAACATAATGCCTTACGAATTGCTATAAGTTCGCCTAAAAGCATAGAGGAGATGAATGAGGGACTTCAAATAGTTAAGGAAGTTTTAGATAATCATCAAAATGAAAGAAGTATTATCGTGTAGTCTTAATTTAACTGCGTAATGCAGTATGAACATAAAAAAGAGTGGGGTATCATTTTCATACTCCACTCTTAAGATATCATTTATCTTTACTCTTACCATTCTTTATCCATTATTTCTGAACGTTTCTTTCTGTATTCAGATTCTGTAATGAGACCATCAGCTTTTAATTGTTCTAATTCTCTAAGCTTATCTCCGAAATTTTCTTCTTTCTTTGGGTTACTCTCTTCAACATCTATATCATAGAGCCCAATAGGGTTATCAGTGAAGCCATTCCTATAATGATAATATGTAATGTAGACAGCTATACCTGTCCATATTAACAAGAACGGTACACCAATGAAGATACCTGATGATGCTGCAAAAACTAAAAAGATAACACCAATGATACAAAAAAGGATACCAATAAAGAAAGTGAACTTAGACATTTGTTTACTGGGTCTGATTTTGTGACGCATGTTAAAAACTCCTTTATTTATCTTAGTGAAATAATTATATCATAAAATTTTCAGAATATCACACTAACATAAAAAAAGTGATGCTATTCATAATGCAAATCTGATTTTAATGCTGGTTTTTTTGACTGGAAATCTCTTGGTGAATAATAAGTATAACCTTTAAAAACTTTAGTAAAGTGGGGCTGATCATAGTACCCGTACTTATATGAAAGATCTGTTAGTCTAGATGCCTTGTCATTCATAACACCTCTCGCTGATTCTTCAAATTTTATAATATCCATGAACTTTTTGGGACTTGTGCCGATATATTTTGTAAAAATACGTTCTAATCTCCGTATTGATATTCCATTAATTTCGCAATAATCTTTTATAGTTGAGCATTGTAAAAAATCCTCAATGATTTTACAGTCAAGTTCTTCTCGTTCATTAGTTTCAATGTACTTTATCAATGATTGCTCTATTGTTTTTATGAATTCAGAAGGATTATTAAATTCCATCATATGAGCAAATAACTCATTCCATAGCAAATGATTTATAACACTCAGATTTACAATTTTATTAATAAACTGGTTCATTGGTTGTTTTGCCAAGAAATAAAACCCCCATGGCGTAAAACTAATTCCTAAGGCTTGAATCTTTCTTGGTTGAGTTATTTGTACTGAACTCTCTCTTATGCCATGAATATGTATGCTTTCCGGTTCATATTTTTCTTCATTTCTAGCATAAATAAATGAATCTCCCAGAGTCATAATTAAATCAACATGATCCATAGGCAACAACAACTTTTGCTTAAATGACTCATTCTCTTCAGCATAAACATACCAATAATGGCGAATAAACTTCTCCAGTAATGGATTAACGTTATTAAAGAATTGCATTTTTACTCCAATTATTGTTCACCTCACATTTTTATAGTATTAATTAAACATAATTTATTTTATCATATATCAACTAAAAGAGTACATTTCATAAGAAAATATACTCTTTAGTTATTTCATTTTTAGTAATAGGGATATACATTTTTAACAACTGTTTTATTATTAATCAACATCTTAAAACTCTTAGTTTCATCACTTTTCAGCATTTTTGAACTTACTTCTTTTTCAAGTTCTTTCGATTGCCAGTGTATTACTAAAGTCCATTGACCTTCACCTACCTTAGCAATATCCATTCCATAGTATCCAGAACCAGCAGACTTCTTCTGGAATTCATCAAGCACCTTAAATCCATCAAAAGCTTGTTGGTCCTTTACATGATCAATGAGCTTAAATGTTATTATTTCTATACATCCTTTTTCTTTCATATAGCACCTCCAAAATTTGATAATTTTATTCTACATGAAGATATAAAGTAATACTTGTAAAAATGCGACACTTAAAGTGCTTTCAAAAATTTATATAGTGTTAATATCGTGTTGGATTAATGAGATATGTAAAATGGCAACTTATCATTCTATTTCATATAGTATAATCATGACGAAATTTTTGAGGTGAGAAACTTGAATCCTTATATGCCATACTATAATCCATATCGACCTCCAAGAGGCAAAGAGAGTAGATATGACTGTGAGAGAGTTATTAGTGTAGAAGGAATAGGAAGTATGACAGTTGAGCCTGATATCGTTCAAATATCAACTGGAGTAGTAACCATGGGGGAAGATGCAAAGGTAGCACAGAACGAGAATCAAGAAATAATGAGTAAAGTGATTAGTAGTATTAAAGCTAACGGTGTTGAAGATAAAGATATTAAAACAGTGTCCTATCTGGTGAGACCTGATTATGATTATACCCAGGGCGGAAAAACATTTAAAGGTTATGAAGTGAGACAATTAGTTCAAATAAACGTAAGGGATATTGAAAATGCAGATAAGATCATTAATGACGCCATTGAAAGTGGTGCCAACATACAGCAGGATATGCAGTTTAGAGTTAGTAACTATAAGGAATATTATGATGAAGCATTAGACTTAGCTGTAACTGACAGTTTTGAAAAAGCTATGAATATTGCTGAATCACATGGCATGGTCATTAGTGAAGAACCTGTTAAATTGCAAGAAACTAGTAGTGTTTTACAGCAAGGGAGATATAGAGGCGGCTTTCTAGTACTATCAGAATCTGAGACCACAGAAACTGGTACGGTCCTAGTTCAAGGTAGAGTAAGCACAGAATTTCAAATATTATAATTCTAAACCTGTTAGATATAAGATTATATTTTAGACCATAGAACCAACTGAGTTTTGTGGTCCTTTCTTATATTGACTATCAAAAAGTTAGATAATATAATGAAAACTAGGACGGGCTATAATTTGGGGGTAAGGGGAATGGGATTATTTAAACGACTATTTATCATGTTACTTGCTGTTATCGTGTTACCTGCATTAATTATCATGATAGTTAATTATAATATAACGAAAGAATTCATCGAAGAGGAAACGAAGCTTGCTAATCATCAGATTTTGCAGCAAACAAAAGTGGCTTCGGATACCATTATTCATCAGACAGAGAATATTTCTTATCAGATTAGTGTCAATAATCAAGTTCTGAAATTCTTTCATAGTAACCTTGACCCTAATATATATGAAGAATATGAGGTACTTGATCAAGTCTATGATGTATCACTGAACTTCCTAGGTGGTACACCTTATATTGAAGAAATATCGATTTATAGTATATCCAATGATTTATTAATATCAACTAAAAAGACAGAACATCCTGCTGTATCCGTTAAGACACCTGATTACTTAAAGAAAATGGCGGATCAATATTCTGATCAAAAGTGGATAGAACCCAATGCGACAGGGGTATTTTGGGCTCAATTTGATGGGTTGCAGTTTGTAAGATTTATTTATACCAATGGTAATGAATTAGAGGGCTTTGTTGTTATACAACTAAAGAATGATGATTTCAATCGTATCATTAATGAGATGTATATTAAGAAAACAGGCTTCATTCTAGTTGCAGATCAAACAGGAAAAATCATTTTAAATACGGATAAGGGTTTTCATAGTCTTATAGATCTCAACATTAACTATGATTGGTTCGAAGAGGATGAAAACTACCAGAAAGTTGAAATTGACGATAAAGAATACTTACTATCCTTGGTGACTTCTAATTATAATCAGTGGAAGTATTTAGCCTTAGTGGATACCAGTGAAATCAATGAGAAGATGGCAGTGATACGCTACAATACACTTTTCTTAAGTGGTTTGTTCTTAGTAGTAGCATTTTTCTTAGCTCTAGCAATGTCAAAAGGTATCTATAATCCTATTAAGTTGATTCAACATGCTTTAATGGGAGAGGAAGTAAAAGAAAAAGCCAAGTTAAATTATTTCTTATTAGGTGAGAATGAGTTTGCTGATATTAATCTGAGCATCCATACTTTAAGAGATGAGCTAAGTGATCAAAAACAGCTAAAATCATTGATTGAAAATGAAATTACTGAATTACGCATCCAACAAGAAACCAATGCAGCTAAACTGAAAAAGTATTTCTTCTATCGATTAATTAGAGGAGAAAAAATTGATGAGGCAGAATTGACTACTCAATTAAAGCGTTATGATATAGCAAAAGATGATTATTATCAGATTTTACTTATAGATTTAGGTTTTAAAGAAGTCATGAGAGATGAAGAAGTGAAGAAACATGATGAAGTTCGTCAAAATCTTATTGCCCAAGTGTATCAGCTATTTACCAAAGATGAGATAGTAGAACACTATTATGAAGTGAATGATCGATTGATTCTAATATTGCGAACTGACCATGAAAATAGTCAGGAAGTCTATAGTCAAAAGAATTACCAGAAAGCTGAGACAATACAAAAAGCGATGCTTTCAAAGTTTGATAGAAAGATGACCATTGCATTAAGTCAAGAGGTTGCTTTTGATCATATACAACAAGTTTATGAAGAAAGTTTTGAAGCATTGAAATACAACTTAATTTTAGGCAGTCAGCAGATTATTAAGAGTAAAGAATTAGAAAAGGGAACAGGAGCAAAAAGGCTTTCCTATGACTATAGAAAGTATTTAAACAACAGTATGCGTTCATTTTCCTTAGAAGAATGTAAGACCATTGTATTGGAATTGCAAAAAGTTATAAAAAGTGATTTAGGTTATGTAAGAGACTATGCCTATTATTATAAAGATGTCTTGAATATTATCATTGGATTTTTATATGAAATTCAATATGTGAATGCATCTGACTTAGAGGAGTTAAGTGGCAGCTTCGCTGAGTTTGAACACAAATTTACGAATATTGATGAAGCCACTAATTGGATTATTCGATTTATGACCAATATCTTTAATTTCCTTCAATCTGCTAATGCAAAAGAGACAAATCCAATGATCATGGATGTTCTTAAAATCATTGAAGAAGGGTATATGAAGGATTTAAGTTTAACAGAACTATCGGAAAGAATGGGTGTAACAGTGCCCTATCTATCTAAATTATTTAAGGAAGAAATGAAAGTTAATTTCAAAGAGTATTTAACAGTTTATAAAATTGAAAAATCAAAGCAATTGTTATTACATTCTAGTAACACTATTCAAGAAGTAGCTGAACTAGTAGGTTATAATAATTCCTTACAGTTTACAAGGATGTTTAAGAAATATGAGCATATAACGCCTGCAGCTTATCGACGGACACAGGAAAAAAATTAAATAATCAACTAACAAAAGCTTTACTTTGTATAAATGCAGAGTAAAGCTTTTTTGTATTTTAGTGTAGGAAAGTACTGCGTTTTGCTTATAAAGGTAATTAGGCATCGAACCTCATTACTTTTGATATATTTCGCTACACGAAATAATCAAGCAAGGAACCATACTTTTCTTGTAAATGGCTAGATGATAAATAATGATGGGTGTTGCAAAAAAAGATGGTTGAGCCATAGAAAGCCCTTAAAACAAGGGTTTTTTAAAGCTGTCATATTAAAAAAGGTCAATGACTGTATAAAAAGGGATGCTAGAAAAGGGGCTCAAATCATGTCAGCATTAAAGTACGCAAGGCACTTGAGATGCCAAGCAACAACTTAAAAAGGAGGGCATGTAACATGTCAGAAAACAACAAACAATATGTATACAGCATTGAGGATTTACCAGATACAGTTATTGTACCTGAAGAAAATATTACGACTAAGTTTTTAGTTGGTGACAATCTAATGGTGAGTTTTATTGAAGTACCAGAGGGAGCAACTTTTCCAATACATACCCATGACGCAGAACAAATTATGATCGTTCTCGAAGGTATTGAGGAGCATGAGGTAGGTGGTAAGAAAATAAGGATGACAGCTGGAGACGTTTGCGTACATCCACCAGGAGTACCACATGGAGGACATACACCAACAGGTATTAAAGCAATTGATATATTTGCACCACCTCGCGTATCACATGTTGAATTAATGAAGGAGCAAGGTACTTATCCAGATGAGAATGGGGTTTATCCAAAGAAAAAGTAATCATTTTATTTTGCTATATATAATTTAGAAACTTATATAGGGGGAGAAACAAAATGTTAAAAATGAAAAAGATCATGAGTTTAGTATTAGCAGTAGTCATGTTAATAAGTTTTGTTGGATGTGGTGCAGAAGAAAAGCCTGCATCAGAAAAAACAGCAGCAAGTACAGAGGAAACTGAAAAGAAAGCAGAAGAGCCAGCAGCTGAACCAGTATCAGATCCAATAATTATTAAGTTAGCACATTATGCAGAAGCAGGACACCCAGCTGATATCGCGGCTAATGAATTTGCTGAAAAGGTTGAAGAGAGAACAGAAGGTCAAGTTGTTATCGAAGTTTATCCAGCCAATATGTTAGGAAGCCCAGATGAAGTATTAGAGCAAAATATCCTTGGAGCCCTTGATATGAGCTTACCAACTCAAGGTCATTTAAGCAAGTATTCACAAAAGTTTGCAACGGTTATGATGCCATTTGTATTCAATGATTATGACCATGTTTATAAAGTTTTAGATGGTCCTTTCATGGAATGGGCATCACCAGATTTAGAAGCTCAAGGTTTGGTATTCTTATCTAACTGGGATTGGGGATTTAGAAATATTACCAATAATCAGCGTGAGATTAACTCACCTGATGATGTAGTAGGTCTTAAACTTAGAACACCACCAGAAGTTCAATTACAGGCAGCTATGGAAGCTTTAGGTGCTAATGTAACACAAATTGCATTCAGTGAATTAATCATGTCTTTGAAGCAAGGTGTTGTTGACGGACAGGAAAACCCATTATCCGTTATCTACTACAATAATCTATTTGAAGCACAAGACAATTTAGCCATTACACAACATGTTTATAACTCTATGGTTAACGTTATGAGCAAAAAGACATGGGATACTCTAACTGAAGAGCAACAAGCCATTGTGAAGGAAGAAAGTATTAATGCAGGTAATAAAATGCGTACCATGATGCAAGAACAAGATCAAGAATTAATCAGCAAGTTAGAAGCAGAAGGTATGAAAGTTACTTATCCTGACAGATCATTATTTAAAGATCAAATGCAACCAGCTTATGATGCAATCGCTGATTATGCAGGTCAAGAAAATGTTGATGCATTCTTAAAAATGTGCGAAGACAATCAATAAATAGAATCAAGATATAAATCGGATCAATGCGACAATTAGTCGCATTGATCAATTAATAATAACTTAAATGATCAAACAAGTAGGTGAAATAATTGATAGCATTCTTAATTTTTATCGTGTTAGTGGGATTGATACTACTGGGTGTACCCATTGCAGTAAGTTTGGGAATTACATCAATTGGTGCTTTCATTGCATTAGGCGAAGGACAGAATTTACTCATGATGGCTCAAAGGATGTATTCTTCTACAACTGGTTTTACGTTACTTGCCATACCTTTTTTCATTTTAGCAGGTAATCTAATGAACACTGGAGGCATAACCAAGAAGATATTTGATTTTGCAGAGTCCTGCGTAGGGCATGTTTGGGGAGGGCTTGGGCAGGTTAATATACTTGCCAGTGTTATCTTCTCGGGAATGTCAGGTGCTGCTGTTGCAGATGCAGCAGGGTTAGGTATGATTGAAATAAAAGCCATGACAGATAGCGGCTATGACAAGCAATTTTCAGCAGCTATTACAGCTGCGTCATCCACCATTGGACCAGTTATACCACCGAGTATTCCTTTTGTTATATACGGTGCAATGACCGGTGTTTCCGTAGGAAGCTTATTTTTAGCAGGTTTTATACCTGGTATTTTAATGGCAGTAACCATGTGTTTTGCTGTTTATTTTGTATCCCGTAAAAGAAATTATCCAAGGCAAGAAAAAAAGCCTTTATCAATTCGTCTAGAGGCTTTTAAAAAGGCTATTCTACCTTTGATGACCCCCATCATTATCATTGGAGGTATCTTAAGTGGCTGGTTTACAGCAACTGAAGCAGCTATTATAGCTTGTATTTATGCCATGATCTTAGGTGGGCTTGTGTATAAAGAAATAAAATTGAAGGACTTAATAAAAATACTTACCAATACTGTGGTACATACAGTCAAGGTCATGTTTATCATATCAGCAGCAGGATTCTTTGGATGGTTATTAACCTATCTGAAGATACCAGAAGGAATCATTCGAGGACTTACCTCTATTAGTGATAATAAGTACATTATTTTATTAATCATCATTATGATCCTTGTTGTACTAGGTTGTTTCTTGGAAGGCATTGCAGTGTTACTGATTACCATACCGATTTTCATGCCTATTATTCTTCAACTAGGTGTCGACCCTATTCAATTTGGAGTCATCATGATTCTTGCATCTATGATTGGGTTGCTATCTCCACCAGTAGGTATGTGCCTTTATGCAGTGGCTAGTATCAGTGATGTGAAAGTCGGTGCTTTGAGTAAAGAAGTATTGCCTTATATGCTAGGAATCTTCTTAGTGTTATTATCAGTAGCATTTATACCACAAATTTCTCTCATTCTACCAAGTATATTTGGTTAGTAGTGTGACAGTTGGAGGTTATTTTAAATGAATATATTAGCAAAGATTGATAAAGTAATCGATGCGTCTCTGAAGAGTATCACTTTAATATGTCTCATTACTCTATTTATTCTTCTGTCTCTTAACGTGTTCTTTCGATTTGTTCCTGTTTACTCCATGGGATGGTTTGATGAGATTGTAGAATTGTCATTTGCTTATTTAAGCTTTTTTGGTGCAGCTTTTCTATGGAAGAGGAGAGATCATTCAAGAATTGATTTTATAGTAGAGAAGTATTCTAATACGAAAATAGAGTACTTTGTTGAACTGGGAATTAATATACTAGGTCTTATTTTTGTATTATTCTTATTCTGGTTCAGTATGGATTTAATTGCACGCGCTACAGCGTGGTCGCCCATATTTAAAATATCACGAAAAGTTTTTTATTTATGTCTTCCATTATCAGCAGCTGTTATGGCTATCTATGCATTCAAGGATATCATCATTTATACAGCATTGCTGTTTGGAAAAGACTTGAGAAGTAAGGAGGCTTACAATGATTATTAGAGAACCATCAAATTCAAAAGATGCAAAGCATTATACAACGGATCGATTAAGAGAAGAGTTTTTGATTAGCGGTTTATTTACGAAAGATACTGTCAAGAGAGTATATAGTCATATTGATCGCATTATAACCATGGGTTTCTGTCCGGCAGATAAAGAGATTTCCATCCATGATGACATAGATACCATGAAAAATCTAGGAACAACTTATTTCTTAGAGCGAAGAGAGTTAGGTATGATCAACATCGGTGGTAAGGGAACTGTTACAGTAGATGGGACAGAGTATGAGTTGAATCCAAGAGATGGTTTATACATTGGAATGGGTGCAAAAGATATCGTCTTTGGTAGTGATGACAGTGGTAATCCAGCTAAATTCTATGCTCTAAGTGCTCCAGCTCATAGGACCTATCCAAATGTTCATATTGATATGACGAAGGCGAAGCAAGTACTTATTGGTGATAGGAAATATTCGAATAAGCGAACTATTTTTCAATACATTCATCCAGAAGTAATGCAGAGTTGCCAATTATCCATGGGATTAACCAAGTTAGAAGAAGGTAATGTATGGAATACCATGCCTTGTCACACTCATGAAAGAAGAATGGAAGTTTATATGTACTGTGATTTATCAGAAGAAAGTGCTGTATTCCATTACATGGGTGAACCATCAGAGACAAGACATATTGTTGTTCGCAATGAAGAAGCGGTTATTTCTCCTAGCTGGTCCATTCATTCAGGATGTGGTACCCAGGCTTATACATTTATCTGGGGAATGGTTGGTGAGAATCAGACTTTTGACGATATGGATCATGTGGATATGAAGACCATGAGATAGGAGGCTATTATGATTTTAAAACAGTTTAGTTTAGAAGGTAAAGTAGCTATCGTAACTGGTTGCAGCACTGGACTTGGTCAAGGGATGACTGTAGGTCTTGCAGAAGCTGGAGCTGATATTGTAGGTGTAGACTATGTTGAAGCAGATGAAACAAAAGCATTAGTAGAAAAGCTTGGTAGAAGCTATTTAGGAATCAAGGCTAACTTATTAACCACGGAGCCAATAGATAGTATTATAGATGCAGTTGTAAAGAAGTATGGTAAGGTTGATATTCTCATTAATAATGCAGGGATCATTCGAAGAGAAGATGCTATAGATTTTACTGAAAAGGATTGGGATGACGTAATGAGCATCAATATAAAAACCTTATTTTTCTTTTCACAAAGAGTTGCCAAACAATTTATAAAGCAAGGTACTGGCGGCAAAATCATTAATATTGCTTCCATGCTTTCCTTCCAAGGTGGCATTCGAGTGCCATCCTATACAGCTAGCAAAAGTGCTGTTATGGGAATTACGAAAGCATTAGCCAATGAATGGGCTCAATACAACATTAACATTAATGCTATCGCTCCAGGTTATATGGCAACCAATAATACTGCTGCATTAAGAGCAGATGTAGATAGAAATAAAGCAATTTTAGATAGAATAACAGCAAATAGATGGGGAGATCCAAAAGATGTAGCTGGACCAGCCGTATTTTTGGCATCAGAAGCAGCTAATTATATCAACGGTTATACAGTAGCTGTTGATGGTGGATGGTTAGCAAGATAGGAGGTTATCAAATTGAAGAAGATTTTATTAACAGGGGCTAGTACTGGTATTGGTGCAGAAGCAGCAAGAGATCTGGCTAAAGGAAATGAGTTGTTTTTGGTGTACAATTCATCCAAAGAAGCGGCAATGAAAGTAGCAGACGAGGTAGAAGCACTTGGTGGAACAGCACAAATCATTCAGTGTGATATTACTACAGAGGAAAATTGTCAGGCTTTGATAGAAGCTATAAAAGAAAAAACGGATTATTTGGATGTATTAATAAACAATGCTGGTGGATTAGTTAGACGACAAGCAGCTGATGCATTAGAGTGGTCATTAATGGAAGAGGTATTTACGTTGAATGCTTTTTCACTATTTAAGATTACATCATTAGCCATACCATTACTTAGAAAAGGTACAGATCCCAATATCGTCAACATTTCCTCCATTGTTATTCGCCATGGTGCTGCAGGTGCAACCATGTACGGTGCAGCAAAAGGAGCTGTTGATGTCTTTACAAGAGGGCTTTCTAAAGAATTAGCCCCTGAGATTAGAACAAATACTGTATCGCCAGGAGTCATTGATACCCCATTCCATAAGAAAGTATCCACTCCTGAGCAAATGGATGCTTGGGCTAGTGGTAACCCATTGAAGAAGAACGGTGAACCAAAGCATATAGTATCAGCAATTAAACTGTGTATAGAAAATGATTTCTTAAACGGGGAAAACATTGATGTTAATGGTGGTGCATGGATCAGGTAATTAGCTGAAATGAGACAGTAGTTTACTGTCTTATTTCCATTAGAAAAACGTGTCTAATTATTGTAAATATGATATGATAAAAGTATGAAGAGGGTATGATAACTTGTTACTATTCAATGGGGATTGATAGAGATTTTGGGGGAGGGTGGAATAATTTTGAACAAATTATTCTTAGTATTATGCTGGTTGACAATTATAAGTACCTTTAGTCTGGGAGGATGTGTATCCGAAAAGGAATCTGAAATAGATCAGGTAAAAGAGCCTATAGAAGTTATAGAGATGAAATTAGGTCATTATGCTGCTAAGGACCATCCTGGTAATATTGCTGCTCAGAAGTTTGCAGAAGCTGTTGAATCAAGAACCAATGGTAGCATCAAAGTGACTGTATTTCCTGACAACCAATTAGGTTCACCACCAGAAATGCTGGAACAAAATATTGTAGGAGCTATTGACATGAGCTTACCAACACAAGGGGCTCTAGATAAATATTCAAAAAAGTTCTCTACAGTCATGATTCCCTTTGCTTTCAAAGATTATGAACATGCTTATAAGGTGCTAGATGGACCATTTAAGGAATGGGTTGAAGGTGATCTAGAGAAGCAAGGTCTTATTTTCTTGTCTAATTGGGAGTACGGTTTTAGAAATATTACTAACAATCTAAGACCCATTAATAGGCCTGAGGATGTTGAAGGTATGAGACTTCGAACACCACCAGAAATTCAACTGCAATCAGCTATGGAAGCTCTAGGTGCTAATGTAACTAAGATCGCTTTCCCAGAAACTTATATGTCCCTTAAACAAGGAGTCGTTGATGGACAAGAAAATCCCGTAGCAGTTATATATCATAATAATTTATACGAAGTCCAACCATATTTAGCCCTGACTCAACACGTTTATAATTCCATGGTTCATATTATTAGTAAGGAAGTTTGGGACCAATTAACAAAAGAACAACAGACTATCATTAGAGAAGAGAGTATAAAAGCAGGCAATTGGATGCGAGAAGAAATGCAAAAACAAGAAGCAGAAATTATTATAAAATTGGAAGAAGAAGGTATGGAAATTACCTATCCAGACAGAGAGTTATTTAAAGCAAAAATGCAATATGCGAATGATGTTATTTCTGTTTACGCTGGTAAAGAAAATGTAGAGACCTTTCTAGAGATGGTGGAAGAAACCAACTAGAAAGGGTTGAAATAGAGGTGCTTACAAATGGAACAAGTCAATATTATCATAGAACAGATTGGCATGTTAGTTCTATTGACTTTGATTGGTATGTATGCAAAGAAAAAAAAGATATTACCTGAAAACGCAAGCCAGACGATTTCCAAAATAATAGTGAATATAACCCTTCCTATTCTAACAGTTCTATCACTAACTAAATATAAGTTTCCTAGTTCCATATGGACAGATGGGTTAGCCATTATTGGATTTGCAATTGCAATCCATCTATTAGCTTATAGTACTGGGGTCTTAGCTTTGACCAGACTTCAACTGACAGCTAAGAAAAGAAATGTATTCCTAGCGCAGCTGATTATAGGCAATACAGTTTTTTTAGCCTTTCCATTAATGCAATCACTCTTTGGTGATACAGGATTGGTTTATGCTTTAATTTATTATTTAGTAAGCTCTACCTTCATATGGACATTGGGAGTCTATCTATTTAATAAACATCATATATCCAATAAGAGAGAGATTTTTAAGTCTTTACTCAATCCTTGTACAATTGCCTTTGCCATAGGTATTTTAGCCATAGTATTGGATATTGATTCACTGATGAGTAGTAATCCTGAGGTTAAGGGTATTTATGATTACATATATCTAACTTTTTCACCGGTAGGTGATATGACGGTAGCCTTATCCATGATCTTTATTGGATTAACCATGGCTAATATTGATTTCAAACAGTTAACTAAAATACTAAAAGATAAATCTATTTGGATATTAGTAGGGATAAAACTATTAATTATTCCCTTTATTATGATGGGATTTCTTGTACTTCTTCCTTTGGAGATATCACTTATAGCTATAACAGTTATTCTCTTAGAATCAGCCATGCCATCAAGTACCATAACAGTAGCAATTGCTTCTGAATACGGAGCTGATTATCAGTATGCTTTGGAAATAGCTGTAGTTACAACAGTAGCAGCCATTATCAGTATACCTGTCATCATCCTTATTTTTAATCAGGTGATACTGGCTTAGAGAGTAATGAATATTTGAAGCTACAAAACTTAACTGAGTTTTGTAGCTTTTTTTAAGTGAATCCCTTTTAATATTACAGGTTTTGTAGTAAGATGGATATACATGAAAAGGCTTTCAAAAAGTAGGAGAAATGGTATGGAACTAAAAGTTTTGGTTGTAGAGGATAATAAAGCACTAAATGATAATATTGTTGATGTTCTAGGTTTTGAGGGGTATGAGTCAGTCAGTGCATTAAACTTCTCTGAAGCTAAGAAGAAGATTAAATCGGATCAATTTCATATTATTTTACTAGACATCATGTTCCCAGGGGGCAGTGGGTACCAGTTAATCCCTTTAATCAGAGAAAAGAGTTTATGTGCAAGAATTTTGATGTTAACTGCACTAAATGATATAGAAAGTAAGCGCATCTGCTATGAAAATGGTGCTGATGATTACATAACGAAGCCTTTTGATTTAAAGGAATTAGTGTATAAACTCAATGCTATTAGAAGGCGTGTTATGTCAAACATGCGGGTATATCATATTGGTGATATAGTCTTTGATTTAGATTTATGTGAACTCAGATGCAAGGAGAAGATAGTTACTCTTTCACCAAGTCAAGTGAAGATATTTAAATTACTTCATCAAAAATATCTACAAAAGACTTATCTTGATAAAAAAGAGATATTTGATACAGATATAGATGAAAGTCATCGCATTCAAACTTTTATCGGAAGATTACGAAATAATTTAGCATACATAAGAAGCGAGAGGGTTTATATTGAAACTATCTACGGAAAGGGTTATCAGTTAGATGTTGTACAATTTAAAAATGAAATTGACTGTAAATAGATATATCAAAGCTATCTTAGTACTGAGTATAGCTGTTCTCAGTATTGGCTTAATCATTCTAGCCCTCGATATAGTCAACAGAAATATTAGTCACTACATAGGAACTACAAATAATACAATAACGGTGAATAACTCTTTTTCTGATGGTCTTTATACAATTGAAGACTTGACTATTCAAGATGATGAAATTGTCCTTAACATATTTAATCAAGAGGGAAAAGAACTATCTCTATTACTTGACTATCTTAAATATCCACATGAGATTTATATAGATGGTGTATTAGTCTCTCAAAATACTGTTGGAGGAGAAGCGACCTTTAACGATGATTTTGCTTATAAGCTATTTGATTTTACAGATAGTGTAAAACTCACTTTAAGAGGTGAAAATCTGCAGTTAACAACTTTTTACCTAGCAGAGAAAAAGCATATGGATCATTACACTGAAGTAAGAACCATCAACTACTGTTTTATTTTTTTATGCTTTGCTTCTATGGGATTAACGAGTCTAATATTCTATTTAAGTAACCGTTATTCCAAATACTTTTTATTACTTGCATTCATTGGCTTCATGTCTGCTTTTAAAGTGATTGTACTTGGGGAATTATTTTTTATTACTGAGATTTTTAAGGTCACATCAAAAAATTATCAGTCTATTAATAATATCACCAGTTTGCTTAATATTTTCTTGCCTATTTTTATTACCATGAATATATATGATATAAAACTAGGACGAAGAAAAAGGGTAGCAGTATACATTTTTCTTGCAGCTATATCCTTGGCTATGTTAGACTTAGAGATCTATGTTAATTGGTTCGGTACAGTCGTATTGGGAACCACTTGTATTGGAGTTATTGTTCAGTTCTATGGTATTGTTATGAAAAAAGAATTTAGACATATCATTCTGCTTAATAATGTAATTTATAGTTCAACATCCTTTTATAAAGATTTTATGGATACAAATCAAATGCCAAAAGGAACCGTCGATTTTCTCTTTCATATAACCTATATTGGAGCAGTTATTTATTTAGCTAGCTTTATTTTAATTTTCTTTTTACGTTATATGAAACAAGTCAAATCTCTCAAAGAAAAGGAGCATGAATTTGAAAGAATATCCCTTTTGAGGGGAATTAGCCATGATCTGAAGTTACCTCTTTCAGTCATTAAGAGCAGTAACCAGATAATTGAGCATTACGATATGCCTTTTGAGCAAAGAAAAAAATATATGAAGACTGGCTTAGAAGCAACTAAAGAATTGGAGAAAATGACTGAGAATATAAACAGCTATTTAAAGATAGGAGCTACCAAGTCAAAAGATATGACTACTAGCATTCATGATAGTTTTGAAAGATTAAAGGATCATTTTGATGTGTATAATCAAGAGAAAAAGTATGATTTCAGTGTTGTGATGGATGAAGAAGATGTTTTATTACCAATGGACCCTGTTCAATTTTATAGAATGGTCTTCAACCTTGTAGATAATGCTTTCAAGTATACAAGAGAAGATGGAAAAATCATCCTTGGATATCGTGTTAAGAAGGATGTAACCATATTTGTTAAAGATAATGGACTTGGCATGACAGAAGAGAAGATTAATAAAATCTTCGATCCATTTTATAGAATAGATACAAGTAGAAGTAATGAAGGATTAGGTCTTGGATTAAGTGTCGTTAAGGGAATTGTAGATAGTGTTAATGGTGAAATTCAGGTTGAAAGCATAATAGATACCGGAACCTTATTTAAGATCATCTTACCTATAAAATAAGGAATAGATAAATCTCACAATCGTGTGAGGTTTTATTTTTTTTAGCTAAATGGAGGTATAATAAGTGGAGATGACAAAATAATAACAATTTACAGTTGGATTTTGACTTGAAATATGCTTGAGTGGACAATATGAAGGGAGTGAAGAATGGGAAAGAATAATTAAATCATACATAGAGAAATTTTGAAAGGTAATTGAAGGATTATAATGTTGTAGAAGTGATTATGGGGTAATAACGATAAAAGTGGTTCGGTAAAGTTGAAGGGGTTAATAGGAGAGGATATAGGTTAATAGAGTGTAAGCAATAAAGAAAAATATGTTTACATGGATTTACTAGTAATTTGGAGATTGAACATACAGATAACAATCTTTAATAAAGGTTGAAGAAAAAAGAATCCTGGACGGTAAAAGGATTCTTTTTTAGTGTAGTAAACCATACTTTCTTGTGTCTGTTCATTGCTATATACATTTTAAAATACTATAATGGAGTTAATAGTGTAGTCAAAGGGTGATAGGATGAATGAGAAAGAGAGACACTTATGCTTGTCTTCTTTAAATGAAGAGCAAAGACAGTTTTTACAGACATATATACGACAATCTAAGTGCGACATTTGGGTAGAGCAGTTAGCTCAACTTAAAGGTATAGAACTCAATTCACGGAATGATACCGACGAACTCAATGACTTTATTTTGGTAGACGTGCTAGATGGTGGGTATGGGAAGAGACCACATCAATGTGAGTGTGGTCGAGCTTTAAGATTCCAGTATATTGTTAAGCATACAAGGAAGGAAATTGAGTTCAAACTAGGTAGTGAATGCTTCAAGAAATTCACCAATATGGATACTTCATTTGTTAAAGATGTTAAGAAGGGATTTAATAAAGTTAACAAGGAATTAGATGATATATTAGAACGATGCACAAGTGGTACATTTAATGTGAATAACTTCTTGATCTATGCAGACTTGATGCCTTCACGCTACGTGGAGCAACTTGAGTTGAATTTGCCTTTATCACAGAAACAGGAAGCAAAGGTTGAGCAATTAATCGTTGAGAAGGAAGCACAATTGGCACAAAAGGAATTACAGGAAAC
This sequence comes from Vallitalea okinawensis, assembly GCF_002964605.1. NCBI lineage: Bacteria > Bacillati > Bacillota > Clostridia > Lachnospirales > Vallitaleaceae > Vallitalea > Vallitalea okinawensis. Next base: position 863,674 of record NZ_PQDH01000001.1, on the reverse strand, counting down.
CTATGAAGAAATAAAGGATCAATTATCTGATGAACAATGTGGTCTTCTGGATTCACTATCAGAAGATGAGCGCCATCAAGTTATTATTAGAATGAAGAATGGTGAAGTTATTCATTGCATTGAGGATATAAAAAACATTGACTTTGAAGATATTATCGATAGAAATGAGATTCTTGATAAAAGAAGTAATAAAGCTGCTAGAACACAAAAAAAATCCGTTGATCAAATAAACTATAATACGATCATAGACAGTCATAGAGAATTATTAAGAGCTATTCACGCACGAAGTGAGACCATTCCCTCAAATCTAGTTAAAGAGTGGACAGTCATTAGGGACATGATAGAAAGAGCTAAAAGTGGTGAAGATATTGATGGTGGTGTATTGATACAAAAGCTATTGATTATATCAAATGCGATAGGTATTGATGTTCTTGAGTACTATGAAAAAGGATGAAATAACAATATGAAATAGCCCTAGAATCATGTTTCTAGGTCTTATTTTATTTAATACTCTTTATTGTTTCGATGAAAATATCTTGCGTTATATCAAAAAGTATAGTAAGATAAGTAAAATTTGCAAGTTTAGGAGGGCGTTCATGCAAAAAAGAGAACAAATCAAAGAGGGGATAGTTGTCAGTATACCAATCATCATAGGTTACATCCCTATAGCGATTGCATTTGGTATTTTGAGTAAAAATACAGGAATTACATTAATAGAATGTGTTCTTTTTTCAGCCCTTGTATTTGCAGGAGCTAGTCAATTCATGGCTATAAATTTAATAGGTTTGGGGACAGGTGGACTTGAAATTGTGATGACCACTTTTTTAGTTAACTTCCGACACTTCTTAATGAGTGCATCTTTAATACCAAGGCTGGATCAACCTAAGAAAAAATGGTTTCCATTGATGGCTTTTGGAATTACTGATGAAACTTTTTCTGTTGCTTCATTCCATAATGGTAAGCTTAGTACCGAACTAGTTCTTACTATAGAAATATCTGCTTATTTATCATGGGTTTTAGGTAGTGGGCTGGGTTATATGTTAGAAGGATTGTTACCTGTCATGTTAAGAGAAAGTATGGGAATAGCCCTTTATGCTATGTTTGCCGCATTCTTAATACCTGAAGTCAAGAAATCAAAAAAAGTTTTTCTATTAGCAGTGGGTTCTGGGAGCGTGAATGCTTTTATGGGATGGCTTAATGTCCTTTCAAGTGGCTGGAACATAGTCGTATCCATAGTCGTTGTCTCATTATTAGGTGTATTCCTAACTCAACCTGAAGCGTATCAAGAGGAGCAGGAGGTGACCACTTGTGAGCAGTAAAATATGGATCATTATTGGCATGATGGTAGTGACTTTTTTACCAAGGCTGTTGCCTTTTTATGTAATCTCTAAAATAAAATTGAGCCCAAGGTGGCGCTTATTCCTTACATACATTCCTTATACTTCCCTTGGAGCATTAATCATTCCAGGAGTATTACAAGCCACGCCTACTCTACCAATAGCTGGGGTTTTAGGACTATGTTTTGTATGCCTATATGGGTGGTTCAAAGATGGGGTTATTATACCCGTAGTTGGATCAGTGATTGTTGCGTTTATATTTATGTTGGGTCAGGCCTGAGGTGCAACCGCTATTATTCTGATATCATGGAAGTAGCGGTTGTTTTTTATTTTCTGTTCTTCTATAGTGTATATTCTTTCTTTACCAAACTAGACAGTAAAAGAGAAGAAATAAATTTTTTATTATGCTAAACTGTGTTTAAGGAGGTGCTGAGATGGAGTGGTTAAAACGATTGAGTCAAGCAATTGACTATATTGAAATTAACTTAGAAGGTGATATCTCTTATGATGAAGCTGCAAAAATAGCCTGCTGCTCAACCTACTATTTTCAACGGATGTTTACTTATGTAGCAGGGATTCCTCTCTCTGAATATATTCGTCGTAGGAGGATGACAAAAGCAGCTTTTGACTTGCAGATAAGTGATGCTAAGGTGATAGATATTGGCTCAAAGTATGGTTATGATGTGCCATCATCATTTAATCGTGCATTTCAAAAAGTCCATGGCGTGGCTCCAACGCAAGCACGTGTAGATGGGACTTCATTAAATGCTTATCCACCCATTAGTTTTAAGATAACCGTCACAGGAGGTGAGCGCATGAAGTATCGACTTGAAAAAAGAGAGGCTTTTAGGATTGTTGGCGTTAGAACTGGATTGCAAGAAGGAATGGAAGAAAACTTTAAAATTGTTCCTGGGTTTTGGGATTCAATATTAAAGAGCAGTAGGTTCTCTCAAATAGGTCAATTAAGTAATCAAGAGCCACAAGGCATTTTAGGGGTGACAGTATATCAAAATTCTGAGGAAATCTATTATTATATTGGTTCTGCTACTGATCAAGCTGTACAAGATGATATGGTTGAGTTTGAAGTACCAGCAGCTACATGGGTTATCTTTGAATGTGATGGTCATTTTCAAGAGTCGATTCAAACAATCTATAGGCGTTTTTTAACAGAATGGCTTCCTTTTTCGGGTTACGAATATGCTCAACTACCAGATATCGAAGTATATCCTTTCAGTGATGAAAAGCCAGATGGTGGATATTCTGAGGTGTGGATTGGGGTTAAGAAAAGTGATAACACATAATGGAGGTTAAGCAAATGGATGATCATATTGTAATAAAGGATATCGACCCAATTAGGGTAGCCACGATGAGGTATAAAGGTCAATTTACTGAAGCGGGTAAACATTTTCCACAAGTCTTTAAAGGTATAAAAGGCAAATCTAATGGAGCTCCCTTCTTTTGCTACCATAGTGTTGATGTAAAAACAGGTGTAGCTGACATGGAATTGTGTGTTCCTACAATGGAAACACCAAACCATGGTGGTATAACAGTTAAGGAATTACCACGGGTAAGAGCACTGTCTATAACACATATAGGACCATATGATACCCTACCAATGACTTATGAAATCATTCAGAACTACATTCAAGAGAATACTCTTGTCACAGAAATACCTTGGCGAGAAGTCTTTATAAAGGGACCTGGAATGCTATTAAAAGGTAATCCTAATAAGTATATTACGGAGATCCTGTTTCCATTGAAAGAAGGTTAAAAAATGCTGGCAATTGAAATTGACAAATTAGTGAAGCAATATAGAAATGGTGTAAGAGCATTAGATGCATTGAGTCTTAATGTTAGGAGTGGAGAAATATTTACTTTGTTGGGACCCAATGGTGCAGGTAAATCTACTCTGATTAATATTTTGACGACTTATTTCAAACCTACCTCTGGGAATGTCAGGATGCTTGGAAAGGATTTATTCAAAGACCCATCATGGGCTCGTCATCAAATTGCTTGTGTTGCTCAGCGTACATCAATCGATGAGCACTTGTCGCTTATGGGAAATATGATGTTTCAGAGCAGACTTTATAAAGTTGATTCTCAGGTTGTCAAAAAAAGAATTAAGACTTTAATTGATAACTTTGAGCTTTCAGAATATCTAAAATACCCAATTGCATCCTATTCAGGTGGTGTCAAGAGGCGGTTGGATATAGCTATGAATATGGTTTCCTCACCTAAGATTTTATTTTTAGATGAACCTACAATAGGGATGGATGTCCTATCTAGGAAAGCTATGTGGAAATTGCTAAGGAAGATTCGAAATGATTACGGAACAACCATCTTTCTAACAACCCACTATCTTGAGGAAGCGGATCAACTGAGTGATAACATATGCATTATGAAAGACGGAAAGATTATAATTCAAGGAACATCTGAAAGCCTACGCAGTTATACCCAACAAGCAATGATTCGGATTGAGTTTTCAAGTGTTGAGGAGGTCAACCAATGCAAGGATCTGCTTAATAGCACAGGGATAACAGAGTTTACAAAACCTCAAAATCAATCCCTTTACTTAGGTGTAAAAAATATCAGTGAATCCTTTACAACGATAAATAAGTGGCTACTAGACCATCATGTAGAGTTTAATGGAATTGAAGTCCATAAGCCCAGTTTGGAAGATGCTTTTGAAAGAGAGGTGGGATAGATTGTTTAATATCCTATGGAGAAATATGAAGTGGCGATATCAAAATGCACTATCTATCCTTTTTACTATATTGCAACCACTTCTTTGGCTTGTCTTGTATAGTGCTGTGGCAGGTCAAACCATGCAAAAGATGGGTATTGAGAACTATACTGCGTTTATTCTACCTGGGATCTTAGTGCTTGTAACGTTTTCAGCTAGTAGTAGCGGAGGATTTATCAATTTCATTATGAAATCCAACGGCAGTTTTTATAGATTGATGATAGCACCTGTGAGTAGAGGTTCCATTGTACTTGGTCAAATATTTGAGGCAATAGTGCTTTCATTTATAGAAATACTCATTTTAGTCGTGGTATCAGCATTATTCTCTGTACAAGTAAGCTCCGGTATACTGGGAATCGCAATTATGGGATTACTTATCTTTATGACAGCATTTTTCATGTCAGGACTGGCTTACTCAATTAGCTTAATCCTTCCAAATGAAATCATATATGAGACAATAATGAATGCTATTGTATTGCCAATATTTTTTTTGAGCACTGCCTTATTTCCTATAGAAAATCTGTCTGGAGGATTAAGGATAGCTGTTATGCTTAACCCCTTTACGCATATTATTAATGCCTTGCGAAGCTTGCTATTTTCAGAAAGGATTATACTTAATGATCTACTTCCCGTCGTAGTACTATTTTTAGTAATGTGTTCAGTAAGCTTTATACTAGCAATGTGGCGACTTAAAAAAGAAACTGTTCAGTAAATGGAATCTAGACAATCTAAACCCAAAAAGATAAGGGATAATTCACATCATAGCAGGCTTAGTGAATTATCCCCTTTACATACTAGCTTTACATGGCTTGTTCAATAGCTTCTATAAATACCTCTGAGTTGCTATCGGTGGAACTGTTCTTATACCATTGATGGAGTAAGGTCAATAGTTCGTTTCTTCTTTCACTTGGCTGGCACCTGGTAATAAGAAGGGTAATTTGTCCGATGTCACATTCATCCATTGATTCTATATCCTCAGATAGCATCCTACTGAATCCTTCATAACCTACTTCAAATAACTGATCATGCAAACCATCTGTGAATACTATTTCGTATAAGTTATTAGTGTAGGCATCATCGTATCCAATAAAACCTTCTTCTGTATTAGACCATTCTATTGCTGCAGTTTTGAGAATTTCTATGGGAGTTTCCTCTTCATCATAAAAATCCATTATTACTCGATAGGTAAGTTCAAGATTGCCATCTGTTGTATTATAGCTTGACTTTACCATCTGGAAATTGAGCAAATTGCCTATAGTAAAAGGGGCGGCTTCGTGTCCGTAGATGGGATAGTTAAGCCTATTGATTAGTTTTCCTTCAAAGACTTCAAACCATGACTCGCCGTAAATCGCAATACCAGTTCCGTAGCCCATACAGATAGGAGTGAAAGAATAATAATTTTGATTCTTCCTGTATGTTACCTCCAGAGGCTCCATGAGTTTATTACCCCATATGGTGCCATCAAGATAGTTACCTTCTTGGTCATAGAGAAGTGCAAAACTTGAGAACTTAAATCCTCCAACTAAAAGTTGGTAATTGACACCTTCTACATGCCATTTGTATAGTTCCTGTTGAAATACCCAATCACTGCTATCTAATACAGTCTTCACTTGGTCAAGCGTAAACGTGGTATAATCATCAATATTAAAATATTGAAAAGCCTCCTCTAAATCATTATTCTCGTATAGTTTATTGGTGATAATGTATTCTATTTCATAGGCTTTTTCATTGTAAGGATCAGTTTCTGTTGTTATAAAATAGGCTAAAGTCTCTTTAGGGCGTTCCAAAAACCATTGAAATTCATCTTGAGCATGTAGTAAGAGGTAACGCATATCAACAGTTGCTACTTTATCTATGATAATATTCATTTTTTCTTTGAAGCGATTGGGTTCAATCTCAATTAAACTCATGGTTTCGACATCAAAGATCACGTTAGTTATTATAGATTTTGGCTCTACTGAATCAGGATCACGATAATTCATTTCTATGATAAGGGTATCTCTGTCACCCAAGACTTCTATATTTCCATGAAATCCACTGGAAGGAATATTAACTTCATCAATAACACTACCGCTGTCCATATCATATTGAACTAACTGATATTGAGCCATCTTAGTTCCACATGAATAGTTGATTAATATATAGAGACTTCCATTTTTCTCATATAAAACTTGGGGTTCTATAAGGCTTATCTGAAAACTTGATAGTGGATTTAGTTCCTGCTCATCAGCTAAGAATGCCTTGATAGTTTCGCTTTCATTTAAGTTGAGGATGTATTGTTGATCGTCATGTGATATAAGCTTTTGAGATAAACTGTTGTGAATCTCATTAATGATCCAGCTATCCTCTTCCACATCTAACTGTTCTAAGATACTTTGTAAAAGTTCATCACGTTTTAATGAAGGTAGACATTTTGTAAGAAGTACAGCCATGTTAGACAAATCACGTACCTTGGTCTCATAATCATCACCATGAATCAATTCTTTCATTATAGAATAATTGGCTAAGAAAATTTCATCTGGAAGACTATCTACATAGAGTTCATTATCGAGATGATCATCGTAAAAAAGATAGTTAGGGGTGAATCTTTTTTTCTCATAATCCCATTGGTACGGTATTGTTTTGTTAACGGATAAGACCTCAACACTTCTTTCAGGACCTAAACAATCAATACCGAGGTTATAGGTGACTTCTAGAGTTTTATTTTCTTCATCATATAATTCGTTCACTACATGAAAGGTTCTTGAATACCCCCAAGTATAAGGTCCTTCTTGATAGCCATGATAAGGATATTCTAATTTCTTGACAAGTCTATTATCAATGACTTCATAAATGTGGCTTCCAAATACACTTAAACCTGACCCCCTGTCCAACTGTATAGGGGATACTGAGATAAACTTATCATTATCCAAAAAGGTAATATTAAAGTCTTCTCGAACATGATCAGTCCATTCAATCCCATCAAGATATTCACCATCTTCACTAAAAAGGATTGCAAAATTAGTGAGATGAATACGTCCTGTTACAAGAGTTTTATCTCCATAAGGTATTTCACTATACTTAAAGAGGTCTTTTACTTCTGGATTAGGGTGTTTTATATCTTTCCATTCTTCTAAAGGGACTTGAGTGATATCATCTATTTCTAATATATTAAATTTAGTTATTAAATGGTCTATATTTTCAATCCTCTTGTCAAACAGTCGATCCAATGTATTACTCCAATGCTTTTCTCTTCTATGAAAAAAACTATATAAATGCACTTCTTCTTCATGATCTAAAAGCCACTGATATTCTCCGCCAGATGTTGAAAAAAGGTCTTCTTCTGTAATATCAGGACCTAGTGCATCTAGCTTATTAAATTTGCTTTCGATCTCATTTATATTTATTTCTTCATATGATTTGGAACTATCAACATAATTGGAACGATAAAATGCGTCCTCATTCCAATAATAGGATTCGTATACATAGAAGGAATTGCTATCACCATCTGTTTCGACTCGGTATGTAATAATGGCTTGATCTGGAGTAGTGTGAAAGTCATAAGAATGAGCTTTTTCATAGCTCTTAATTAAGAATCTTTCTTCTCCAAATAATTTTTCTAATAATCCGTCATCTGACATGGAATAGAATCGATAAATGAATTCTTCTTGACTATATTTTTGGCCAATATTAAAGTCCAACACACCATCGCCCGTATAATCCTTGAAGAGGATTGGGAAGTCTTTTTCAAAGGCAATTGTACCAAACTCATTGATTTTTATTTCATTTAGTAATTCCTGCTTATCATTTAATAGTGAAAGGGAAAATGTCCCTTCATATGTGTTTTCACTCGTTAAATCACCTGTATCCATTCGAAGTTGAATGGTTTCAAGGTCACCATCACCATTCATATCACAAGCAGAGCTAGTGACGATAAGATAATCATTAGCCTCAACGTTGATCTCATCTATTACTTCTACTTGTTCTACATTATTAGTTGAATCGATGGGTTGCATACTTGCTTGATTTGCTACCTCTTCAGTAGTTGTACAACCTGCAAGTAGTAGCGTTGACATATATATTAATGAACATATTTTTTTCTTCATAGTTATTCAGCTCCTATAGAGTATATCTATCAAATTATACCATTTTTATAAAGAGTTTGATACAGTTCGTTCATTTTTTTTAGAAATATTTAAGGTAATAAGAGATAAGAATTTGTGGTAATAGGACTTTATTATTGTGCTACAAGATTATTTTTGGAAATTCTTATAAATGAAGAATTTATTTCATATTTAATTGAAATATATGGCGGTATTGCTTCATATATTACGTATTTTTCATTATCAAGTGGTTGATTTAATAACTTGGACATTCCTTATGAAGTCACTGCGTATATATATAGTGTAAATAAGTCAAGAGGAGGTTAACACATATGACAAGGAAAATATTTTTAAGTGTCAGCATTATTTTTTGTATGATTTTCAATCTCTTTATGAGTACTAGTTCAATGACAGTAGAAGCGGCTGAAGAACCTGTAGCAGCAATTTTTGGTGGAGGACCTTTTGTATCAGGAGGACAATCAGTTGTAGATGACATTAAATCTTCTGGCTTTAACACTGTAATGATTTGGGCAGTACATGTTCGCGCTGATGGAGATTTGTACTTAAACGATCTTCTAGTTTGTGAAAATGGAGTTTATGTAGGAGATGCTTCTTGGGCTAGCAACTGGGCAGATCTGAAGCAAGGTACAACTTCTGTGAACCGCGTTGAGATTAGCGTAGGTGCATGGGGAAGTGATGCATTCGAGAACATTAAGAATCTCATTAATGCTGATGGAACAGGTTCTGATACAGTATTGTACAAGAACTTCAAAGCTTTAATGGAAGCTACAGGAGCAGATGCTGTCAACTATGACGATGAGGTAACCTATGATGTAACATCAGCTGTACAATTCGGTCAAATGTGTAATGCCATGGGGATGAAAGTAACATTGTGTCCATATACCAATAGTTCATTCTGGCAAAGTGTTAAGAATCAACTTGGTAGCGTTGTAGACCGTGTTTATCTTCAATGCTATGCAGGTGGTGCTGGCAATGATCCAGGAACTTGGACCAATACTATGGGTATGAACGTCATACCAGGGTTATGGTGTCTTCATAGTGGTAGCGGGGACAGTGCAAGTACTGTACAAACTAAAATGGAATCATGGGAAAACTCATACGATATTGATGGTGGTTTCATGTGGCTCTATGATGATATGATGCAACTATCTAGTCCTAATGCCACAGCAGATTACGCTAATGCTATCTTAACAGGTTGCAGTGGTTCAACAGGTGGGACATATCCAAGTATTAGCGGTAACACGACTTATGAATGGATAGAAACAGTTAATGCTGGAACGCTGAATAATACTTCAGGTTCTAATAGTGGGTATGGTGATTACACTTCCATCGTAACAGATATGTCAAAGGGGAACAGCTATAATGTAGAATTGACACCTGGCTTCGCAGGTCGTTCCTATAATGAGTATTGGAAGATTTGGATTGATTTCAATCAAGATGGGGACTTTAGTGATGCTGGAGAAGAAGTGTTTAGTGCAAGTGGTCGATCAGCTGTATCCGGTTCCTTATCAATACCTTCAACTGCCTTAACAGGACAAACAAGAATGAGAGTTGTTATGAAGTATAACTCAGCCCCTTCATCATCAGGAAGTATTGGAGATGGGGAAGCAGAAGATTATACGATTAATATTCAATAAATAATAAAGAGCTGCATACCACTAGAGATTAATTTCTAGTGGTATACAGCTCATTTTTTTTAGCCTTTTAATCCTGATGTTGATATACCTTCAACGAAGTATTTTTGTGCTACAAAAAAGATTATAGCTGGAGGAATAATAGCTAAACAAGACATAGCCATCATCTCATTCCACATGACTTCGCCTCCTTGAGTATCAATTGACATCTTAAGACCTAGGGCAACAGTGTATTTACTCACACTATTAATGTATATTAACGGTTCCACAAATGAATTCCATGTCCAAATGAATTTGAAGATACCTGCAGATATAATTGCTGGTTTACTTAGGGGAAGTATAATCTTTGTAAAGATTTTTAAGCGATTACATCCATCAATAATAGCAGATTCATCAAGCTCTCTCGGTATGGATCTAAAGAATTGTAGAAACATAAAAATGAAATAGGCATCACTTCCCAAGAGTGCAGGTATCCAAAAAGGCATGTAAGTATTTAACCACCCAAAATTCTTAAATAATATGTAGCTGGGTATCATGATGATAGTACTTGGTAGCATAATTGTAGAGATCATCAATGTAAATAATAATTTTTTATAAGGAAATTTAAACCTTGCAAAACCATATGCTACGCAGCTACTGGAAATAATCGTCACAATGACTACTGGTACAGTTATCAAAAACGAATTGGTAAAAAAAGTGGAGAAACCATACTTCCCAACACCTTGCCATCCATTTCTAAAGGCTTCAAAAGTAACAGATGCTAATTCTTTTGGCAATAAGGATATAGATGAGAATATTTCCTCATTGGATTTAAAAGAAGCTGAAAATAGAAATAGTAATGGATAAATCATGATAATACCAAGTAGTATCAAAAACAAATAAGTTATGAGTTGTCTTCTATTTGACATTAGAAATCACCTCCATCTTCATAAAATGTCCAATAAGAAGAGAATTTGAATATAGCTGCTGTAAGGCCAATAATAATTATAAATAATATCCATGATAAAGCAGAGGCATATCCCATATTCATAAATTGGAAGGCTTCTTCATAAAGCATCATACCGTAGAGGTAAGTTGATTTTACAGGTCCACCGTTAGTGATAACAAGTGCTGATGTAAAAGTTTGTAATGTATTGATTGTTTGCATGATTAAATTAAATAAAATGATAGGTGTAATCATAGGAATGGTAATTTTAAAGAATGTTCTTAATTTTCCGGCGCCATCAACGGCAGCGGCTTCATATAATTCTCCAGGTACATTTTTTAATGCTGCCAGAAACAATACCATAGATGATCCAAACTGCCATACCGATAACATACTAATAGTGTATAAAGCAACGTCTGGATCACCCAAAAAATCTATTGGTCCAATTGTTAAATAAGAGAGTATCTTATTCACCAAACCTTGCCTCATAAATAAAAACTTCCAAAGTATGGATACAGCTACACTACCACCTAGTATTGATGGTAAATAATAAATCGTTCTAAAAATGTTAATACCCTTTAATTTCATGCTTAACACCATTGCTATAAACAATGCGAATATCAATTTGACCGGTACTGAAAAAGTGGTATATATTAAAGTCACCTTCAATGACTGATAGAAATCGGCATCTGTAGTAAAGATCTTAATGAAATTTTTTAAACCTATTAGCTCTGGAGGGTTAATCATATTAAAGTCAGTAAAGGAGTAATAAAAGGACATTAAAAATGGATAGAACTTAAACAGTAAAAAACCAATAATCCAGGGTAATAAAAATAAATAGCCAATATAATCTTTTTTTTCATACCTGCTAGCTTTTATCTTCATGTCATCTTCCTTTCAACACAAGCAGAGCAAAAGCTCTGCTTGTTAGTTTGCTAAGTAATTAATTTTTTATTTCATCGACTACTTGTTGTATTCTTGTGATCATTTCAGCAGCAGCTTCTTCAGGCGATGAAATATCCAAAGCTACTTTATCAATGATCTCTTTCTTGACAGCTGATACTTCAGCATTACTACTATAAAAATTAACTTTGTCTCTAGGATTTTCAAGAGCCATTGATACACCTTTTTGTTGTAAAGGATTTAATAAATCATTTTCTACTAATAAGTCTTGAGCATAAGCTGAGGCAGGAACACCTCTAACAGCTTTTAATGTTAAAATACCTTCATCACTATTGACTAACCAATCAATAAATTTTGCTGATTCTTCAATATAACTACCCTTACCATTAACAGATATTAACATCGAAGGTCGAACGACAACACCTGAAGCTTTGGCGGCTTCAAGTTGAGGTATTGATATAACTTCCAATTCTTTATTATCACTATCAAGAGAATTGATCATTGAAGGCCATTGCATTGTCATTCCCATGTTATTATCAATCCATGATGGATTTTCTGTAGTTTTAAATAAGGCAGATTCTTCCTTCGGTTGAACGACTTTGTTTTCATATATTGTGTCTACAAATTGAAATGCTTTAAGTACTTCTTCTTCTGTAAAGCCTAAAGATAAATCATCTTTAACGAGTTGGTTACCTGTTACTTGATTAAGATAAGTATCAAATAGCATACCAGTATCATACAAAATATATTTATCTGCATATTGTGAATTGATTTCTTTACCAGCTTCAACAATGGATTCCCAGTCAGTTAAAGCGTTATAATCTATTCCAACTTCATTAAAGAAGGTAGTATTAATGATCATTGTTAACCCATTAATCCCCATAGGAACACCAACGAGTTGATCATTGAAAATACAGTATTGATTAAGGAAATTGGAGTCAAAATTTGTTGTATCAACAGATGATAAATCTGCAAAGGTGCTTTCATTTTTTAGTAAATCACCTAACCAAGGTTGATCAACTTGCATAATGTCAGCTGCAGTTCCACCTGCTAACTGTGTGACTAGTTTCTGATAATAACCATCCCAACCACTGAATTCAGGCTCTATTTTTATATGAGGATTCAACTCTTCATATTTCTCAATAGCCGCTAAAGTTGCTTCATGTCTTGAATCACTTCCCCACCACATATAACGGAGGGTTATTTCCTCTTGCTTGTCCTCTGGTTTCGTAGCTTCACTTTTTGATTCAGCATTATTCTGTTCTGCTGGAGTTTCATCTTTTGAGCAACCAACAAATAGAGTAATGATAAGTGATAATACTAATACTATACTTATAACTTTTTTCATCATTTCATCCCCTTTTCATATTTTACTCTCATATTATATCAATTACATAGGATTACCTAAAGATATTAGCCTTCTTATTTAGTATCATTAATTACTCAATTAATTACGGAAGAAGTGTCATTACATAATAAAAAGTTTCTTTAATTAGTATTCTCTCATTTCACTAGCTAGGAAGATGACTTAGAGCGGTATTTCTATTATAATATTTGTATAGTAGAATCATTTTATTTTCTTGTTTTCTTACTTGGAGGTGCCATTGATGTATAGATTAATTATTATTGACGATGAAGAAGAGATTAGGGATGGGTTAAGTAATTATTTCCCATGGGATGATATGGGGTATGAAGTGACTGCTGCTTTCGATAATGGAATTGCAGCAATTAATTATCTTAATACAAATCCAGTAGATGTTATATTAAGCGATATCAAGATGCCTATGATGGATGGTATAGAATTAGCTTCTTATGTCAGAGACCATTATCCCTCCATTAAGGTAATTTTTTTAAGTGGTCATAAGGAGTTTGAATATGCTAGACAAGCACTCCAATATGGTGTGAGAGAATATATAGTAAAACCGACAAAATTTAATGAGTTGGTTTCATGTTTTTCTAAATTAAAAGATGAATTAGATCAAGAACAGATAGTTAATGAGACTAGTGAAGAAGAATCTGAAACTATAATAGAAGAAACTTACCATGATAATATCATCAAGGATATTAATCAGTATATTCATAACAACATTACGACAGCCACTTTAGAAGAAGCTGCTTTAATTGTGCATATGAGTCCACAGCATTTAAGTAAATTTTATGCTAAATATGCTGATGAAAATTTCTCCTCCTATTTATTAAAAGTTAGGATGGAAAAATCTAAAGAACTTTTAAAAGACTATAAATATAAAACTTATGAGATAAGTGAAATGGTTGGCTATCAAAATGCTAAGAACTTTACCAGAGCTTTTAAAAAATATTATAGTATGACACCAAGACAATTTCGTTTGAATAAAGGATTGATTAAATGACAGTAAAAAAGATTAGATCTATAAGAAAGAAAATCTTCTTTAAGAAGTTCACTGTTCTTGTTTTACCTCAAATCATTCCTTTGATTCTATTTGGTATCTTTGCTACCGTCATGGTTAATAGATATATTGAAGATACAGTTATTAAAAGCTCTTATAATACTCTTACCCAAACAGAAGATCATATTGAGTTGATTCTTGATGAAGTCAATACGCTACGTGTTAATTATGATTTAAACTCAACACTAACAATACAGTTGAAAAATATTTTATTAAGTCAAGCTCATAGTATTAACCAAATACAGGTATGGGATACAGTTTATAATTTTTTAAGTTCTTTAGAAAATACCAAACCCTATATTAAATCTATCTATATTTATTATGACGCCTCTAGCGAGAAGTTTATTTGTACGAATAAGGAAATTGTTAATATTAAAGAATTCTATGATACAGAATGGTATAACAGCTATATGAAGAATAAATCAGATAAAGAATTTTGGGCTGAAACAAGGTATATAAAACGATTTGAAAAAGATCCAGGGTATGATGTGGTATCTGTTTATAAAGTGCTGCCATCTAGTCATGGTGTTGCTGTTATGAATCTTTCTGCCTCATATATTAATCAAATATTATGTGATTTAACGAATTATGATGATCAAAAACTTTTAGTTACAGATGAACTGGGTAATATACTCTTTAGTAATACTGAAAGTATGACTATTGAAAATTTAAATCAAATTACGTCTTCGGAAGAACAGTTTTTTGATATGCGTTCTAATAATAGAAGATATATTGTTCATAAACTAGAATCAGATGTTTATGGATGGCAGTATATTTCCATTGTCCCAGCCATAACATTATATAAAATTCCTATTATAATGGGTATTATATGTTGTCTATTGTTGATAACTTCATTCATATTAAGCTATTTCATTGTATATCACCAAACCAAGAAAAATTATATATTAATTAATAATATGATTGATATTATTGATGCGGCTGAGAATGGTAAATCATTACCTATCATGTCAACCAAATCAGATGACTTATACGCTTATATTACTGAAAATATATTAAAGACCTTTATTGAACAAAATTATTTTAAAACTCAATTATCCGAAAAGAAATATAAGTATAGAACCATGGAATTATTAGCACTTCAATCTCAGATGAATCCCCACTTTTTAAACAACACCATTGAAAATATCTCTTGGAAGGCAATTAAGATAGTTGGTAAACCCAACCAAATTAATTTTATGTTAGAGAATCTTTCCGATATACTTAAATATTCCTTATCCAATCCTAAGGAGCTTGTTTCAGTTGACGAAGAATTAAGCTATACAAAATGTTATGTCACTTTAATGCAAGCGCGTTATAAAAATAAATTTACTATGGATTATCGTATTGATAGTAAAAGTTACGATAAGAAGATTATCAAACTGATTTTGCAGCCCTTGATTGAAAACTCAATCTATCATGGTATTAAAGTTAAAAATCAACCAAGTCAAATTAGAGTGCGAATTTTTAATAGAGGAAACCGACTTCATATTATTGTTATCGATACAGGCCAAGGAATGGCTAAAGAAAGATTGATAGAAGTTGAAAGGGATTTATTAATTGAAGAACATAACTATAAGCATATTGGAATCAATAATACTTACCACAGGCTTAAACTAGCCTACGATAATGACTTTATCTTTAAAGTGCGTAGCAAAGAAAAAGTAGGTACTATAATAAAAATAAGTATACCTGATAACATGATCAATCCATATATTTAAGACTTATCTAGTAGTGATTCATTAGGGAGATATAGTTTTTTCTCAATGAATGATCGAGAATAATATGCTATAATAAGATTAATCACAATATTGTTTCAAAGATGAAGATGACAGCGATAAGAGGTGCTTCACATGAATCCTACTAAGATTATAAAAAGACATATTCCAATAGGTGATCCAAAAAAATTACCTCAGCAAGAGGGATTACTTTCAGCTTCAGAAGATGCTAGAGAAGGGTTAATTGTTCCTGAGCTGATAATGAAGTATGGAGATCAGTCTAAGGGAAATGGATTAAGTCAAAAGAGAAGTGTTTTACCAACGATGATGAAAACACTGTATCAGATGAAAAGAAGCTATTCTTCTTTAAAAAATAATCCAAAGGATTCAAAAGTGGATGCCACACCAGAATTCATTCAGGAGTTAAAAGATTATGGTCGCTCTCTAGGTGTTACAGCAATGGGGTTTACAGATGTTGAATCCAAAGATATTTTTAAAGGGCGCAGTGTCCTTTTTAATAAAGCCATTGTCATTACCATGGAAATGAGAGAAGAACCTATACGAAATGCACCGAGTGAGGCAACACAAAAAGAAATTTTTCGAACCTATCATGGATTAGGTGTAATTGTTAATCATATCGCCAACTTTTTAAGAAATCACGGGTATCAAGCGCAAGCAGGACCAGCATTAGGAGGGGATGCGATCTATCCTGTGCTAGGAGAAAAAGCAGGTCTTGGTGCTATTGGAAAGCATGGATTACTCATTTCGCCTGAATGTGGTCCGAGACAAAGAATTGCAGCTATTTATACGAACATAGAGAATCTACCAATAAGTAAAGAAAACTCACATGGTTGGATCAAGGACTTTTGCGATAAATGTGGTAAGTGTGTTAGAAAATGTCCTGGTGAAGCCATTTATACTACACCAATAGAGCATACTGATGGTGGTAAAATTTGTGTTGACTATAAGAAGTGTGCTGTACCTTTCTCAAATAGTTATGGTTGTACAGTATGCATTCGTGAATGTGCGTTTAATACAAGGACATATGAAGAATTAAAGCACCAAGTTGAATTTAAAAAAACTAAAGAAAGTCTGTAGGTGGGTATGCAGATGAAAGGAGTAGAATAACGTGAATATTAACTTTAAAGAAATTGATAAAACACAGATGGAACCCTTTGAATATATAGCAAAGTGGAATAATGATCCTGAAATTAAATACTTTATAGGTGCTAATCTCTCTGAAGGAGAAATGCCTGATCGTACAAAAGAAGAGCTCTATGAAAATGCGAATAAAGGACCAAAGCGTATCTATATGATTATGGATGGAGATAATCCTATAGGTGAGTTGTCTATTATGATTGATCCAGATCATGTACATAAAAAAGAAAAAAACACAGGATGGATCAGTATCTGTGTAGGTGAAAAGGCTTATAGAGGTAAGGGAGTAGCCAGCTTAGCTATGGACTTTTTAGAAGAAGAGTGTAGAAGACTTGGACTTCATCGAATTGAACTAGGAGTTTTTGAGTACAATAAAAGAGCAAGGGCTTTTTATGAAAAAATAGGTTATTCAACTTTTGCACGTAAAGAGAATTTTGTTTATTATAACGGTGAGTGGCGTGCAGATATTCGGATGGAAAAGTATTTATAAATTGAATAATGATAAAATAAAGAAAGCTCCTGAGTTCACTAAGTGAAATTCAGGAGCTTTAATCTTAACAATGACCAACTTAGGGTGAGTACTAACAACTAGGTTTAATAATTGTGTTTATCCATTGCTTCGTTTGTTTCCTAGCCTCTTCTTTATTATTTTGCAATGGATCTTTAAACTCGATTTCACCTATAAAGTCATTTCCTATAAGCTTTTGCTTAAGTAAACTAAGAGCCTTTTTATTATCACTTCTTGCATGGCAATAGAAAAGAGCTATTTTCTTATCTGTAATAGGCATCTTATCTAAAAAAGAATTTATAGCTGGTGCATATTTATTTGCCCATATAGGAGCACCGATAAACAGAATATCATAATCTTCAGGATTCTTATCAATAGTTAGCAATTCTGGTTTTTCTCTCATCATAACCTGTCTTCCAACCCAAACAAATTTTTTTAACAGATTAGGGCTTTCTTCACTTTTGGGTTTTAACTCAAGCAAGTCTGCTCCAGTAATATCGCAAATACTTTCTGCAATGAATTTTGTATTTCCACTAAACGAATAAAATACAACAAGCTTTTTTAGGTTTTTAAAGTCCATTTTTATTCTCCTTCCCATTTCAATAACTCTAGTATCCATAACAGTACTACATATGTCATACTAATTCACTAGCGTGATTGATATATGCATTTTGAATCTTTAGGATAAATTAATTAGTGTCATTAAGAATAGTTTAAATGAATTATATATATTTACAAGTACCTACTTTAATGTAAGATACTATACTTTTGGTAAGTAAGTATGATCTCTGAGTAATTGTGGCTATATTTTTAAAGAAATTTATTGTATTTTTTCACGTAAAGAACTTAAAAAATATGGTGCTCGATGAGAGCACCATTACTATTTATTACTATATTCAACTAGATCTTTAAATTTTATTGGATCTTTAACAACAACGAGGTCTTCATGAGATTCCATAAATTCATCTCCCCACTGAAATAATAAATCGATAATAGGCATGAGCTTGTTACCATATTCGGTTAATGAATACTCTACTTTAGGTGGTACTTGATTATATACTTTTCTATGGACGATATCAAAAGATTCATATTTTTTAAGTTGTTGAATCAACATTTTTTCAGTAATACCTTTTACTCTTTTTCTGAGTTCTCCAAAACGTATAGTACCTTCGTTCTGTAAAACATATAATACCCACATACTCCATTTACCACTTATTAAATCAATTGTGAGATCGATGGAGCATGAATATTCCTTATTATTATGCGGCATAAACACACCTACCTTTTTCTTCAATCTATACTAAACACACCATCTTGATATCATCACTATACTTACCTTATGTATAGTATTATACATAAAAGTAAGTACTTGTACAATCAATAAGTCGGCTATATACTAGAAACATCTTTAAGGATATAATACAGCTTTTATCATTTTAAATAATATGAAACTGAAAAAAGGAGAGAATGTCTATGGTAACAGTTATTGCGAAATCATATCTAACAGAGGAAAATAGAGTGCAACTATTAGAAATGGCGAAAGAGTTAGTGGAGATTACTGTAAAGCAAAGTGGTTGTATCAGATATGATGCATACTTAGATGAGAATGATCCAAATGTAATGATTATGGTTGAAGAATGGGAATCAAAAGAGGCCTTAAATAATCATACTACCTCAGAATACTACCATAAGATTGTTACGAAATCAGCTAAATATATAACTCAAATGCCTGAAGTACATGTCTGTAATAAAGTACTCTAATAACGTGTAAAAACCCTAGAATATGCTCTAGGGTTTATTCAATATTTTTTCTTCAAATTATAATTTATAGTACTTTAAGCTTCTATTAGAATAGAATATAATAAATAATTTCAATATGCTTGGAGGACTATTGTGGATACTAAGGTTACACGTATTTGGAATGAATTGAGTAATGAACTATATAAGTATATTAATAGTAAAGTGAAAAATAAATATGACTCAGAAGATATTCTCCAAGAAGTTTTTATAAAAATACAAAGTAACATAGATCAAGTAGATGATCAATCAAAGCTTAAGTCTTGGATTTATAAAATAACTAAAAACACTATGATTGATTATTATAGAAAGAAAAAGGATATATCAGTTGACATCCAGCAATTTGAAGAAGAATTAGACAATGAAAAGTGCTCAGATAATATGAATAAAGAAATAAGTAGATGTGTTGGGAAGATGATTTCTGAACTTCCTCAGAAGTATCAACAAGTTGTAGAACTATATGATATAAAGGGGATGAAGCATAAAGAAATAGCAGAGGAATTAGGTATTTCAGTATCCTGTTCAAAAATGAGGGTCCATAGATCGAAGGTTATGTTAAAGGAGATATTGCTTGAATGTTGCGATTTTCAATTAGATACATTTGGTAATATCATTGATTATAAACAGAAAATTGAATGTAGATCATGTCATAATAATTGTGAATAAGCGTGTTACTTAAAAGCTTCTAAGTTTATATGTAAGAATGGACTTAGGAGTTTTTTGTGACCTTTTTTTGTTTGTATCGTCTTTTCTAGTAAAGGCTATTTAACTTACAGAAAGGTGGGTGAGTATGTCACAGATAAGCAATAAAGAAATGACAGATCAGATAAAAGTTATGCTTGATCTATTTGATAGAGTTGGTGTTGCAACAAAGGAACGATTTGAGAATGCCCCAAAGGAGTATCATCCTAACAATATTTTAGAAGGTTTTGAATCAGTAATAGTGTTTGCTGAGGGGAAAAAAGAAGATAGTGTTGATGAAATGGGAGGATTCAGTAATTATATAGGAACAATTGCTGCCCAAAGTGATGTAATAACTTACTTAAATTCACTTGGCTATAATTCTGTAATAGTAGAAGGAACTAATAGAGCTATATCCCTTGTGAGAATGGGAGATGAAGCAGGTATTGGAGAATTAAGTCCTGTAAATTCTCTAGTAGTTAAAGGATTTGGTTTGACAACTAGCTTAGGAGCAATTATAACAGATGCTCCACTTGTACCAGATCATAAGGTTTCAGGCATTTGCATTAAATGTATGAAATGCCTAAGAGTATGCCCAATTAGAAATGCTCCAAATGCAAAAGGAGACCTTAGCAAATGTGGATGTGGAAAATGTAAAAATGTTTGTCCAGTGTAGTAAAATAATTTGAAAGGTGAGGATAATATGGCTAAGAGGTTGATAGAAGTGTTTATGGTGAATGAAGCGTTAAATAATCAATCATCTCATAGCGGATGTTGTTGTAATTCAGGCTGTTGTTGTGGATCAGCGAAATCGTTATCAATTGATGAATTAGCTGAGAGTTTTTCCATTAGATATGGTTCTGCTAACGAATTTCAGATCTATTATTTAACAAAAGATAATAAGCAAGAGTTTATATCAATGCTGAATAAAGTATTCAAAGAAAGTGGTGAAAGGCTTGTAGTAAGTGAAGCCAATATAAATTTTGTACTATCAAAAGTATCCCCATTAATCGTAGTTGATGGTAAAGTAATTTCAGTAAAAAATTATCCTGATGAAGAACAACTATATAATGCTATTATATCAGGAAAAAGAATACCAACAAAACCAAGGTGCTGCTAATAGTATACCCCTTAAGTGATTAACAATCGGTTCTCTAAAAAACACCTTTTTGATTATAGTTCTATAATCAAAGATGGTGTTTGCTAGCTTGTATAGGAAATAACCTTTATTAAACTTAAATCTTATTAATTACTTTAAGCAATAAGCCGATATGTATTACAGTAAGACAATTATAGATGGTATACTTCTAAAAACGGGGTTACAAAGATAATTGTGATAAATCTAGGAGGAATATTGATCATCGATAAAAAATTAGATGGTAAAAAATATGGGGGGACCAATGAAGCCAATAGACAACAATCGTTTTTATCAAAAGTTTAAGGGGTTATTTATACCTATTACAAAAGATCTTAAAGAGGAGTTTTATAGTACCATTGCAAAGGAAAACTTTTTTAGAGTTATTATTATAAGCATCGTGTATATGCTGTTTGAAGTAGTTATTATTTTAAGTGAACAAGGGTTAAATCCAGCCTTTGAAAATAAACTAACATATTTTGTATTCATCTTTCAAACATTATCTATACTCATAGCATTCTGGGTCATATTTAATAAGAAACCAATCAATGGACTAATATTGCAAGTGATTATTGCCTTATACTGTATTTTGCTTGTATATTGGTCAGTAATTATTAGTCTTGATCAGGTCAACAGAACAGGTTCAATTACCATGTTTATACTTACTTTAACAGGAACATCGGCACTTTTCTATAGACGTTCCTTAGTAACTTTAGTAACTAACATTGGACTTTACTTATATTTTCAGTTGAATATGAGGTTATTAATAGAGCTACCTATTTCAGAAGAAATGAGAAATTTACCTCCTGGTCCTGGGAAGCCTCCAGTGGGTACACTTCCACCAGGTCATATGCCGTTAAATGCAACTATGCATCCAGATGCTTTCTTTTTAAAAGATATCTATATTTATATAGCAGATGCCTTCTTGATGACAGTTATTTGCTGTGTATTGGGAGTTATTGTTTATCGGTTACGATTAAAAGTTTTTCTTGAACATAAGGCCTTAGAAAACCTAGCCTTAAAAGATTCTATGACCAACTTACTCAATCATAAAACAATATGTGATACACTAAAAAATGAAATTAATCGATCAGCACGTTATTCACAACCTGTTAGTATTCTAATGACTGATATTGATCATTTCAAGCAGATCAATGATACTTATGGCCATCAAGTTGGTGATCAAGTAATCATTAGAATTGCTAAGTTACTATCTGAATACTCTCGTCAGACAGATTACGTTGGTCGATATGGCGGCGAGGAATTTCTTGTCGTACTAACGAATACAAATGAAGAGGATGCAAAAAAGTTTGGAGAGCGTATTCGTACAGAAATTGAAAAGATGGATTTTGGTTTACCACATCAAGTTACTGTTAGTGGTGGTGTGAAAACTTATAGTAATGAATCTGCAGAAGAAATGATAAAATTAGCTGATAGTGCTTTATATCAAGCTAAAAAGAAGGGCAGAAATTGCATTGTGAGTGCTTAGTCTTGTGCAACTTCATAGAGTCAATATCAACCACTCTACGTCATTATTAGAGTGGTTAATTTAACGGATGAAATCTAATAGGGGATGAGTAGAATGCGTATAGATAGATTACTTGGAATAGTCATTTATTTACTTAATCGTGATATAGTCAATGCCAATACATTGGCTGAGAAGTTTGAAGTATCATCAAGAACAATTCAACGTGATATTGAAGCTTTGTGCTTAGCTGGAATCCCCATTGTATCTCTGCATGGTACAAATGGGGGTTATGGAATCATGGATGGTTTTAAGCTTGATAAGCAAATGGTCACAGCAGAGGACTACCAGTTTATCAAAACAGCATTAGCTGGATTGTGTACAGCCTATAGTAATAAAAAACTGGATGAGACTTTTGAAAAAATAATGAGTTCTTCAAAGTTCAGTCTTGAAAATTCTTCTAATATTAAATTTGACTTAAGTATATCAAGAGAAGGCACTGATATGGATGACCATCTTAAGATTATTGAACAAGCAATAAATGATAAACACATTTTGAAATATGAATATACAAATGCCTATGGAGACAGAACTAGACGTAAAGTTGAACCTATTGGTATGGTATATAGATGGTATGCTTGGTATATGCTTGCATACTGTTTAGAGAAAGATGATTATCGATTATTTAAAGTCCTCCGAATGAGAAACTTAGAGGATTCAGAGAACATATTTTCAAGGAAGCATGATGACTTTGAAACATTGTTAAAAAAGCAAGAACAGCTTAATTCATATAACTATATAAAAGTTAAGATACAAGGGAAACAAGAGGTGCGTGTATCTGTTGAGGAGTACTTCCCAAATGGTAATATAATAGATTTGGAAAGTGGAGACT
Organism: Vallitalea okinawensis; assembly: GCF_002964605.1. Taxonomy (NCBI): domain Bacteria; kingdom Bacillati; phylum Bacillota; class Clostridia; order Lachnospirales; family Vallitaleaceae; genus Vallitalea; species Vallitalea okinawensis. The sequence goes on along the minus strand of NZ_PQDH01000001.1, from coordinate 840,252 downwards.
TCCTTTTGGAATTTACTGTACCAGAGTATGAAAAGGGTTGGAAAGGTTTACTCTTTACCTATGGCAATGCAATAAAGATTATTGAACCTGATGACTTAAAAAGAGAGTTTGTAACAAAGGCTCAAGAAATTATTGATAGCTATTAATAAATATTTAGGTTTAGTACAAGAATAATGCTGCAAAATAACCATAGGATACCAAAAATAATTATTAGAAGGAGACCACATATATGGAAGTAAAAGTTGTACGAAGAGGTTTTGATAAAGATGATACGCGATGGTTCTCCAAGGAAAATATGAAAAAGCTAAAAACCGCACAGGAAGAGTTGGTATGGTTATTGGATCGAGGTTACAAAATCGAAAGAATATTGGACCTTGTTGGAGATAAGAACCAGTTTTCAAAGAGACAACGGATGGCATTAATGAGATCTACTGCATCAAGTAAAGAGTGTCAAGAGAGAGAAAAGAAATGTTTGGATCTTAAGGAAGGGGAAAATGGAACTATTTATATCGATGGTTTTAATTTAATTATAACTTTGGAGGTTGCTCTTTCAAAGAGTAAAGTTCTTCTTGGAAATGATGGTGTTATACGAGATCTTGCAGGATTAAGGGGAACTTACAAAATTATAGATAAAACATATACAGCCTTAGAACTTATAGGAAAGACATTGGATGAGCTGCTTGTACCAGGTGTAATATTTTATTTGGACCAGCCAGTATCCAATTCGGGTATGCTAAAACAGCTTACACTAGCTATATCAAAAGATTGGAACAGTCATGTAGATGTTGAGATAGTTAGAAATCCAGATGTATTATTAATGAAAATGGGTAGAGTAGTTTCAGGAGATAAAGTGATACTTAATCACTGTGAGAGCTGGTTTAATTTAGCCAATTATATCATAAAAGAATATCTAGAAGATGCTGATATAGTAGACTTATATTAATAGTTAAGGGAAGACAATTTGTCTTCCCTTATACACATCAAGTGTGATTCAGCTTTAGAACTTGTTATTTTCTGCCTTCTCAATGCTAGAACATCACTGATCTGTTGTTTATCATTTTCCATTTACCCATAATCCATGCTGGCTACAATAGAAATATACTTTACCATGGTCCATTTTAGGGAAACGTAATTCTGCACCTTGTTCAGGATAAAGTTTCACAAGAAGTAATCTGTCATAGGTAACATAAGCTACAAATGAAATATAGTGAGACTTAGTCATTTCATGGGGTATTGTAATATAGCAATCATCTTCATTTTCAACTTCATCTATTTTTATCTTGTGTACGTCATTTGCTTCTTTTGCATGTAACGGCTCTAGTTTTCTGCCACAGCATGAAACTTGTGCCTGTCCTGTACTATTTAATATATTTCCACAGTTTCGACATACATAAAACTTAATTCTTTTCATATTTCCTCCATCAGCATGATTGGGATCTAAATCTCCCAATAAAATTTTTTCAATGTTTACTCCAAATATTTGAGAAAGCTCACTGAGTAAAGATACATCAGGGCATCCTAAACCTCGTTCCCATTTAGAGATGGTTTTATCACTAATATTCATAGCATCGGCGATTTGTTTTTGTGTCATGTTCTTCTCTTTACGCAGACTTAAAATCAGTTTTCCAATTTTACTGCAATCCATAATGATCACCTCCACCTGTTAAGAGTAACAGCTGACAGATTAAAATTCAATAAACGTATAGTAGAGTTTGGTTGATAATATGCTATAATAAAGTTCAGAAAATAATTAGTTGCAACAAAAAGGGTACTCTAATAACTAAATTCGGGCTATCAATAAGCAATGAACGAACTAACAAGGGAGTAAATGATGAGGAATAAGATAATGAATGTAATAAATAAGCAGATTAATATGGAATCTGAGACCTTGAAGCTGATATCAGCTAATAAAATTAAACCATTATGGTTCATAATATCAATAGTATGGGTTATGTTTGGAACCTATATCCATAATGAGCTCTTAACAAATAGAAATATACTGACAAAAGTACTGTTTCTATCCATTACCTTAGTATTAACTTGGCAAAACAAGGACGTGCTCAAAGACTTTTTTAGACCCCCTTTTAAAGATGTAGGAAAGCCTAATTCAATTTCAAATGTACTTTGGATTTACCCATTTAGTGTCCTTATGAGTAGTGTCATTTTTGTCTTAACACTTCATGCATTGGGCTGGACATCAAGTGATCCACAGAATATTGAACAAATATCTCTGACCATAAGTGAGTACATAAGTAGGTTATTAACTTTACCATTAGTTGTTTTTGCTGAAGAATCAGTTAACGTATTAGTTGTTGTAGCTTTATCTAAGCTATTATCAAAACGACTTAAACACGGATGGCTATTGGCTGCAGTTGTCATATCATCCTTCTTTTTTGGCGCTATACATATATCGGCATGGGGATTAGAAGCCGCATTTGAAAGAATGTTTATCCATTTATCTTTCATATTTAGCATCTTATATTTAAGAACTGCTTGGGTCAGTATGCTAGCACATACTTATCAAAATGCATTAACATATACATCAATTATTTATGCTGGTTTCTCCGAATTATTTGTAACTTATGGTGGTTTGGCATTTATTATAATATTACTTTATAGATCTATAAGAGGTAATGTAAAAACAAAGAGTGTACAGGATAATAAGGGAAGATGATTATTAGGTATAATCGTTTTTGGCATATATTTTACCTAAAGATTATGTGATAATTAGTTGTAACATAAAGAATGAGAACTGATAAAGGAGATGTTAGATTGAGTATTGCATTATTGATCATTGATATGCAAAAGGAATTCAAAACAATTGAACATTGCAAGAGATCTATAAATGAAGCCTTAGAATACATTAATGAGGCAAGCGATATGTTTAGAAAGGCTAAAAGACCTGTTATTATTATACAGGACGAGGAAACCGATGATGGACCTGGCTCTGGAGGCTTTGAACTAATGGAAGAATTAGTGACGAATTTAACAGATCACTATATTACTAAAACCTATTCAAATGCTTTTTGGAAGACAGACTTGGAGAGTTTACTTCATTCCTTAGACATCGAGTTTGTGGTGATCAGTGGGTTTGCTGCTGAACATTGCGTATTGTTCTCTCTTAATGGTGCACTGGAGAGAGGTTTTGGAGCTTCAGTTCTTCAAAATGGGATTGCCGGATTTAATGAAGAAATTATTAAGCAAACGCAATTATGTAGACCAGTTATCAGCTTAGAATCCTTAGAATATATGCTCAAAAAATTAAGTTAATATGAATACTTCAAAACTAGGAGAAGGAAAATCATTGTACAATTTGATTGCCCTTCTCTTTTATTGCATAACTGCATTTATTAAATGGTCTAGTCTGTTTTCTTTGAATTTCTACCTCTAAAAGAGTAACTTAGTTACACTAAAATGCAACTTAGAAAGATTTGGTAGAATCGCCTTTGGTTCTTTGCTATATTATCCTTAAACAACAATAAAAAGTTTCAAGCAAGAGAATAAGGAGATGACAGATATGAAAATAAGAGGGAATGAAAAAAAAGGGAAATTGATAACTAAAAAAAGAGTAAAGGTTATAATAATTGTCCTTTGTCTACTGTTAATTAGTGGTTTTGGTATTGTAAGCTATGGGTTAGGTGTTAATATAGCCGATGGTCTGATCTATTTAAATGAGGGAAATGATACAAAAGATAACAGTAGGAAGCAACTTGAGCTTTGGGGTTACGATATAGATAGCTTTGAGAAGCAGTATCCTGTAGAAAAAATTACCTTAACTGCAGAAGACGGTAACCAAATTCCTGTAGCTTTTTTTAGTACCCAAGATACAAAGGATAACAATACAGTTATCTTAGTTCATGGACTTGGTGGAGACTATGTCAGCGTATATCCACAAGCAGAAATTTACCTGGAAAGTGGCTGGAATGTGTTAGCACTGGATCAAAGAGGGAGTGGAGATTCAACGAACCAAAAAGTATCCTTTGGCTATTACGAGAAGCTGGATATAAAAGCTCTTGTGGATTATGTGAAAGCAAATACAACAGACAAGAAAATGGTTGTTCACGGTTTTTCAATGGGAGCTGCTACGACGGGGCTTTATGCTGGAACAGAACATGCTAATGAAAATGTAGATGCAGTTATTTTAGATTCTGCATTTGATAGTATGGAAAGTATGTTTTTAATGGTATTTGAAGATATGAATACGGGTTTGCCTGGTGCATATGCTGTCTGGTGTGCTAACATGGGACTGAGGACGAAATATAATTTTGACTTTGATGACGCGAATATAGTAACGGCATTAAAAAATTGTAATGTCCCGGCTTTAGTCATCCAAAGTGAAAAAGATGATCTTTCAACCAGCGATATGGGAGAAGCGCTCTTCGAAAGCATTACTGGAAGTAAGAAGGAATATTGGCTAGTAGATACAAAACATATTGAAGCATGTATCGATTATCCTGTACAATATAAGGAAAGAGTGATGAATTTTATCAACTAATAGTTGTACAGGTGGTGACAAATTGAAAATCAGGTTATTTCAAGATGATCAACTAGATGAGGACTATATGGATGTCCATTATCAGGTAATGACGCCGATAATAGAGAAAGTCGTAGAAGTCGTTGAAGGCGATCAGGTATGCTTGCACCTATATGGTAAAACAGAAGACAATGAACAGATATTAATAAATATAAGTGATATCTATTATTTCGAAAGCGTGGATAAACGAACTTTTGCCTATCTAGCGAGACAAGTCTATCAAGTACAAGAGAGCTTGGCTAAATTGGAAATAGACTTGGCAGAAGAGGGGTTTGTTCGCATTAATAAATCTAATATTGTTAATATTGCTCATATCGATTCCATAAAGCCAGAGGTCAATATGCGAATAAAAGCTATCATGGAAAATAACGAGTACTTAATTATTAATCGTAGCTATAAAGCTAATTTTAAGCAATATTTGAAGGAAAGGCGTAATGTCATATGAGGAAAAAAATAGATCTCTCTGAAATGCTGATTGCCATATGTGTTAGTTATACCATTATATCTCTTGTAAATGCAGGGTTAGCCATTGGTCATGGAAGTGAAAGCATATCCGCAGCTAATGAGTTCAATATCATCTTATGGACCAGTCTGGGAGTAGGGGTTCTCTATACCCATCATTATTTTGAACGTCTATCTCCTTTGGTCATGATTATTGTGCAATATGGGATTGCTCTAGGACTTGTTTTTGCTGTGTTATTTATAGAGGCTCAATTTGTTGAACTTCATCCAGATGCTTATAGAGATGGCTTTAGAAGCTTCACCATCCCTTACATAATTGGCGGAAGTCTCTACTATATTGAGGTATTTAGAGATGCTAAAATGCAGAACAAATTATTACAAGAAATTAAGAGTAATAAAGCCTAAAACATTATAATATGCTCTGAAGCCGAGAAATTAATTTCTCGGCTTTTTGAACTTATCTAGAATTGTTTCTAAGAACACTTATAAAACCATCCAATATCTCATGGCTATATTGAAAGCCTTTACGTTGATAAAACTCCAAAGCATCATCATTACCATTAGAAACGAAGACAAAATAATCGTCAATTTCATCAAATTGATTCAACCATTTCATTGACATATCAAAAAGCACTGATCCAATCCCATGACCTCTATATTCCTCTTTGATATAAAATTGAGATAAGCAACCTACATTTGCTTTACTTACTGAAGAAAGGTCAAAAAAAGTAGCAAAATCATTGGAATAGGTTTCTTTTGAGGAAACATTTGAATAGACATATCCCACTATATGATTATCATCTTTGACAATCGCAACATAGTTATAGATGGCACTCTGAATTGAAGGAATCATTCTTGTATCAAAATTCATGTTATCAAACAACTCAGGTGCAATCCTTGCTTTTGACTTTTGAAACACCATGAGTTCATTACATAAGTCACGGCAACATTCAATATTCTCATTATCAATAACTTCATAAGTTATAGCCATGAATTTCACTCCTAATCTTTCTTTTAATAAAAACATAGCATAGCACAAACCAATTGATCAATTATGATATAATTATAATACATCATCAAATTTGTACAAGTATGCAGTATTTATTGACTAAGGAAGAAAAAACTGATTAAGGGAGTTTTAATCAATGAAGGATAATCATGCAGAATATAAATATAAAAATATCTGTCCCCTAACCTATGCCTTGGATCTGATTAGTGGGAAGTGGCGACTACCAATAATTTGGGCATTAAGTCAAAACCATACTTTACGTTATAATGAATTAAAGAGAAAGATTGAAGGTATAACCAATATGATGTTATCCCAATCTCTAAAAGAAATGGAGAGTTACGGGATTGTTCATCGTAAACAGTATATGGAGATACCGCCGAGGGTAGAATACTCGCTCACTGAAGAGGGGAAAGACTTGATACCTGCTCTTGAATCATTGGCAAAATGGGGAAAGCTGATGAAAAATAATCATTAGATCTAAGTGGTAGAATGAAGAAATCTTTTCTAAATTTTAAGCAGCATTGAATACTCCTGTGCAAAGAGTAGAAAAGACTATATGTAATTAAGAAAGAGGTAAATATAATGGACGGTTGTAAAAGAGAAAATATAAAGCCAGGTATAAAGGTTAAGGTTGTTCAAAAGCAGGATCAACCTACAGGTAAGCTAACTGAAGGTGTAGTAAAAGATATCTTGACTAATTCAGCCAGGCATCCTCATGGTATTAAGGTGAGATTAGTAAATGGTATTGTTGGTAGGGCAAAGGAGATAATAGTGTAAAAAAGACGTAAGGGCATCTGACTATAAAAGTTGGGTGCCTTCAGATTTATTCATTAAATGCTGGTCGTTATTAGTTTTCAATAAGTTTAACTTGACAATTAACAGACTAGTGGTATAATTATAATTAATAGACCAATGGTTTATTAATCGTAAATTAATATTAATATCATATATGGAGGTTAAACCATGGCAAGGATTAGAAATAACGAAGATTATAATGCTAAAAAAAAGCAAATATTACAGAACGCACTCAATCTTCTTGCAAAGGATGGTTATCAAAAGTTTTCGATAAATAGAGTCATAGAATCTAGCCAAATGACTAAAGGAGCCTTCTTTCATTATTATAAATCTAAAGATGAGTTGGTATATGGATTGGTGGATTTATTAAACACTCCTATAGTAGATGCAATATCAGAGGTTGCAGATATGAAGCACTTAAATCCGAAGGAAAAAGTTTTGAATTTATTTCAAGCCGCTTACAAGGCAAAAGATCTTAAAAATAAATCTATTGATCAATTTGCCAGACTCATATATCTTGAAGAAAATGCTATAATACTTCATTTATTAGTTAGAGATGTAGTTCAACAATGTACACCGTTATTTGAACGAGTCTTTACTGAAGGTATTGAGCAAGGGGTATTTAAATTTCAGCACCCTCATGGAGTTGCTTTTCACTTCCTTAGATCAATCTTAGATACCAATGAAGCAATTGGAAGAGCATTTCTTGAAACAGATCCTGAAAAGATAAATTGGAATGAATTAAAACAAAAGATAGAAGCCTTTGAGTGGTTAGCTGTAAACTTATTTGATTTGACTGAGTCCCAAAGTTTCTATGGTGAAGAGGTCTTACAGATGATAGATGCTAGAGCACAAGCCTAAATAAGTTGATTATAAAATTCCACAGTTTGAGTAAATGATTAGTGCTACTAAGACATTATTATTGAAGGAGGAATCTTTATGGATTACAATTGGATTACCTTAAAAGATGGAAGAAAAATGGCGTATAAAGAGTATGGTAATGCAAATGGCAAACCCCTAATATTAGTACATGGCACACCATTTTCAAAGTTGATGTGGCGAGATGTACCTGGTGTACTTGATAATGAGATGTTTAGAATAATCGCAGTAGATCGACCAGGATATGGTCATTCAGATTATAATATTAATGGATATCTTGATAATTTTCCATTTGATATTTTAGAATTAATGGACTACCTTGGCATTGATAAAGTTTCAATAGCAGGTGTCTCAGGTGGTGGACCAAGTACCTTGATGTGTGCTTTAAAGATTCCTAATAAACTAAAAAATGTTGCTTTGATCAGTAGCGTGGGGCCATTTGTAGATGAAGCAATAGGTGATATGAATGTAAATAAAAAATTATATAAAACTGCTAGGATGGCACCTTGGATTATTTATATTCAAACACATTTTTTAACTAAGATGATAAAAAAAGATCCTGTAAAATTTATCACTCTTGGAAAGAAAAAATTAAGAGGACCTGATCTAGAAGCTCTTGAAAAAGATAATTTTTATCTTAAACTTGCTGAAGCATATTCTGATGGATGTAGACAAGAAACCTCTATCAAACATAATGCTATGTCCCATGATATCATGCATACAGCCAATTGGAAAATACCATTAAAGGACATCAATAAAACCGTTCACGTATTTTGGGGTGGGAAAGATAGAAGTATTGGTGATCAGTGTCAATACATGGCTCAGATATTACCTAATGCAATTACGCATTTTTACCCTGATGAAGGTCATTTCCTAGTCTATCATAAAATGAGTGACGTCTTTAAAGTATTATAACAAAGTACTTCTGGAAACTTGTTAATTGAGGTGCCATCAATAAACCTAGGAATTATTAATATAAAAGGAATATATTTAGAGGATAGCTCTCTATATATATTCCTTTATTAGTATTGATTCTTAACTTTAAAAACTATAATTAGGCTGAAATTGTCATTGATAACTGGGTCTTTTTTACTTTCAAATAAAAGTAAAGTGTGATGAAGATGCATAAGTACTCCGATAATGGAATAGTTAACCATACACCATTTAGACCTATGATTGATGGTAGTGAGAGTATGATAAGTGACTTAAATACAATGGACCTGCTAAAAGAAATGATTGCTGAATATTTACCATTATTGAGGGAGGTAAAAAAGCTTGAACCAAGTATATTAAAGCCACTTATGAAAAATGTAAAACTGAATATAGTAAAAGCTTGTGCAGTCATCTGAATCAATTCTATATTATCAGTGCTAAACAATGAGATAAGTTGAAACTTAAAAATATTGCAAACTGTAAAGGCTACAATGCTAATGGACCCTATAATGATACAAGACATTTTAAGAATTTTGTTAATATTCGTTATCTGATTAGCTCCAAAGTTGTAACTGAGTAGAGGTTGTATTCCCATAGATATTCCAATGAAGATGGATGATAATAAAAAGTTAATATATAGAATAATGGAGATACTGGATACACCAATCTCACCAACTGATTTCAAAAGTACCATGTTAAATAAAAAGGTTGTAATACCAGTGGATATACTAGACACCATTTCAGATGAACCATTAATCATGGAATCAAACAGAAACTTGAAATCAATATTTGTCATAACAAAGCGGATTTTCGAACGCTTGAAGGTAAAGTAAACAATCCCAAATAGACCATTGATCAAAGCGCCAAGTATGGTACCCAGTGCGGCACCTGCAATGCCTAGTTCCAATTGGTAGATGAATAAATAATCCAATAGAATATTTGCAATACCACCAGCTACTGTTGCTAATAATGAGAGATTAAATTTCCCTTCTAATCGCAAGAATATTTCTGTGAATATTTTTATAACAAAGCCAATAGTTCCAATAAATAATATAAAGAGGTAATCTTTTGCATAAGGTAATAAATCCTCAGTTGCACCTAATAAGATTGCTATGGGTTCAGTGAATAGCAAACCGATGATAAGATAAAACAGGGCTATAAAAGCCAATGCATATACCATATTGCTAAAATTCTTATTAGCTGTCTCATCTTCTTTAGCACCAAGATTAATACCAATAATGGCTGATGAACCGATAACAATCATAAAAATGCTTCCAAATATAAAGTTGAATGCAGGAAGCGCTACGTTGAGGGCTGCAAGAGCAGTACTCCCTAATCTTTTTGAAACAAAAATACCATCTGTCATTGTATAAATCGAAATAAATACCATTGAAAAGATAGTCGGAAGTACAAATCTTAAGTAGTTTTTAAAGTTTATGTTTTGAAAATTTTTACTCATATTCTGTCTCCTCTAATACTATAATTGACAAATAGTATTATAAACCTTATAGTTACTATAAAGTCAATATCAAACTTAGAAAATTCTTTTGTTGCATAATAATTAATAATCAGGGGGGATATTATGAGAAAAAGATTTAGAATCGGTGAGATTGCTAAGATTAAAAATATCGATGCACAAACCTTAAGATATTATGATAAACTGGGTTTATTATCCCCGGCGATAGTAGATGAGCAAAACAGATATAGGTATTACTCAGAAGAACAATTTATTGAAGTCGATCGCATAAAATTTTATAAAATGTTAGGACTTTCTTTGGAGGAAGTTAAAAAATATAAATCAATCCATCAAGTAGATGAAGCTATAAAAACCCTTCAAATGCAAAAAGATGAGTTGGATAATAAGATTGTGAAAATGCAAGCTGTCTCAAAGAATCTTGAGACCATTATTGAAAGAATTGAAAAAACAAAGGAACGCTACGAGAACTCTGGGAGTCTGATTGAAGTTCAAAGTTGTGATGCAATTTATGGGGTTATCGGTGACTGTCAGACTATTCATGATTGGTATGAATTTGAAAAGAAGTTACTTGAATTAACAGAGTGTTACCCCAACTATTCAGAGGTAGGACATAACCATGGTCTCTCTTTTATTTATAATGAGCAATACCTAAATCATGTTGAAAGAGAGCATCTGGTAAAGATACTTATGCCAATAGAACAGCAATTTATGAATGATCCAAATGTTGAAGAGTATTCACTAGGACAATGCATCCTTACTTACCATCAAGGCTCTTATAGTAGAATAGAAGAGACTTTCTCTAAGGTAAGGCAGTATATTAAGCAAGAACACTTGAGTATTCGAGGGGATATCATCACAACCTCCATTATTAACAGTTTTATTATTAATAATCAAGATGAATTTTTGATTGAGATAAAGATACCGGTAATCAACTAATACAGCAGATAAAAATCTATCGACATGAAAAAATAAATATAAGTGACTATAAAAAGTCAATAAAAATGATAAAATAATTACCTATAGGTAGTTATTTTTTATTTCCTTACACATTTAAAGTAGATTAATTTATTTTTTATAGAATAAATGAAACTTTTTTGGGTAATTAATCGTATTAGTAGTGAAGGGAGGAGATCATATGAACCATCTTTCATTGCGTACGGATGAAGATGTTGATTATATATTAGATAAATACTCCGACACTGTTTATAAAGTAGCCTATTCGAACACGAAAGATAGATATCATGCAGAGGATGTTTTTCAAGAGGTTTTCTTACGATTGGTAAAGAAGAAACCTACGTTTGATAATGAAGCACACCTTAAGGCATGGTTAATTCGGGTTACCATTAATTGTAGTAAAAATATTTTTTTATCATCCCACTTTAAAAAAAGAGCTGAGCTTAGTGAAGAAATAGAAGATACAAAAAATATAATAACAGAAACAAGTGAATTATATGAGGCAGTAAATACATTACCTAAAAAATATGGGCAGGTTATTTATCTGTATTATTATGAGGGATACTCAGTAAAAGAGATTGCTGATATATTAAGTGCAAAAGAGGCAACTATAAAGACTCGTTTAGCTAGAGGAAGAAAGCAACTTGAAAAGAGTTTAGAAGGGGTGATCAGTCTTGGATGACAGAGATAAAGTAAAAAGAGCCTATGAGCAGATTAGACCAAGCCAAGAGTTATTGAACAAGACTTCTACATTAATGAAAGTAGAACTTAGAAATCAACAAGAAAAACCGAAGAAAACCCCCATTTTATTAAGAAAACATATAAGGCAGATTGCTGTAGTTACATGTATGTTTGCAATCATTGTAGGTATTCATATTTATAATATGAATCAACCACAAATAAGCCCTGATAGTAATAAAATACTTATGGGTAAGGTAAAAGTGAATGTTTCAGGTCAGATAGAAGAAGTGTCCGAAGATGGTTATAGTTTCCGTTTGAATGGGATATGGTACTTGGTGAATGATGACACAAGATTTTTATCCCAATCTGGCGAAGAGGTTTCTAAAGTATTTGAGGTAGGGAACATCATTTCTGCTTATACTTCTCAAGAAAATCAGCAAGACAATAGATTAGTTGATACGGTATTTGCTAATGAAAAGTAATAAAAATAAAAAAATTTAAAAAGAGTGAAACTTATTACCACTTTCAAAAGTATTACAAGTGAAGGAGGTAATAAATGGACAAATGTAGATATACAATGTTAGCAAATTACCAAATACAAATATAAGATTATAAAATAATTAAGAATTAAGGGAGAGAATGAATATGAAAAGATTAATTGCATTAGCAATGGTAGTTACAATGGGATTAAGTGGTTTAGTAGGTTGTACCAATACAGAAAACCCAGAAGATCAAACAACAGGAACAGAAGTTAGTACTGAAGTAGAAGAAGGTACTGAAACAGAAGAAGCTGACCAAACAGAAGAAAATGCTCAAGAGGAAGAAAGTCAAGAAGAAGAAAGTCAAGAAGAAGAAAAGGCAGAGGTAGATGAAAATAGTCCAAATGCAAAGGTTGCAGTTAATATTAGCGGTACTATTGAAGAAATCAGTGAAGATGGAACAAAAATAAAAGTGAATGACCAATGGATTATTATTACTGAAGAAACAAGTTTCTTAGATGACCCTGATAATGGGGCAGAGGAAGTATCTAAAGAGTTTGAAGTAGGCAATGTTATTCAAGGATGGACAGCAGATGACGTAGAAGCTGAGGAAGTTACAGCAGGAGCCATCTATTCTAATAGCAAAGAGTAAGAATAACTGGTTAACAGATAAAGTACAAAGAAGATCATGTAGTTAAGTAATCCTACTACATGATCTTTTTGCATGTCATTAGTACTTAACCTATCTATTCTATTTCTTTAGGTAATGGTGCCATGATGTTAAAGGTCTTATCTATATCATCATGAATGGATAAAAACATTTGCCACTTCAATAAATCTCCTTTAACTGTTACTTCTGATAACTTAATATGATTATTGGTAGTAGATAATTGATAGAGTATATCTTTAGTCATAGTAACAGATACATCTGCAGCTGATTCTGCTTCATCACATAAATATCTCAATATGCCCCGTTTTATTTCCATACAGGCTGATTCATTTCGGTCGCTTATAGTAAAATTCATTTTAAAATCTAAATCTCCAGCCTTTATCCCGTCCAACCTAATGCTCAATAGATAAAGAATATCCTTAAGTGGCATGTTATCAAGGGCTACAGTTGTTATAGCTGTAGAAGAGAGAGGGAATTTACCATATCTTAGTTCGTAAGCTCCCATCAAGTATGTATTTCTCCATGGTCCTGATTCTGCCACATATCCCAACTGTTCAAGAGCATCAGCACAGAGTAATTTAGCATCTTTATTGTCAGGGTTAGCGAAGATAACCTGTTTCATAACTTGTGCTACCCATTGATATTCGCCAGCATCATAATCCTTTTTAGCCTTACAAATGATTTTATCTTCTCCACCCATATATTTAACATACTTTTTAGCTGTATCCTGAGGGAGCATCTTATTTAAATCAATAGGGTTTCCATTAAACCATCCCATATATTTTTGATAGATTGCTTTAACATTATGGACAACTGTTCCATAGAAGGGACTATTAAACCATTCATCTTTTAGGGATTCTGGAAACTGGATCATATGTCCTATTTCTTCAATGGTATAACCTTTGTTGATAAAACGTAATGTTTGGTCATTCATATATTGATATAAATCCCGCTGTTTAGCCATATAATCTAAACAATACTCATTGCCAAATCGAGGCCAGTTATGCACAGAAAAGAGTGAAGTTAAATCATTTCCGAATAAATCTATAGCCTCTTGTATATGATCAGCCCATGCCACTGGATCTCTTACTTCGGCCCCTCTAAGTGTATAAATGTTATGTAGTGTAGCAGTACACATCTCAGCAATGCATATAGATTTCTCGGAAGGAATATAGATATTCATTTCAGAAGGAGCTTCTGAATTAGGAGATAGATGAAATTGCATGACTACGCCATCGATTATCTTTTCAGCATATTTATGGGCACCAAGCTCAATTTCTTCAACCTGGTCGGAAAAGGTTACTGTTCCAATGGATGCATATTTACCAATACCACAATCAATCTGCCCCTTTTTGTCACGAAGAAGTACTTCTCCATACATATATACACTTCTTCTTACCATAGCTACACCAGCATTGGCATTTTCTTCAATGGCTGCATCAGAGAACCCTTTTGGGACGTATACTTTAAGATTATCTGTAGAATTATAGTTTAAAACCCCTTGAACCCCACCATAATGATCAACATGAGAATGCGTAATGATAATAGCACTTACTTTTATGGGTTCAAAATTATCAGAAACAAAATCTAAAGCAGCTACTGCTGTTTCTTCAGATGTTAAACAACATATTATTATCCAACCTGTCTTACCCCTGACTAAACTCATGTTAGCTAGATCGAAACCACGAACCTGGTAAATATTTTCGGTGATCTTGAATAAGCCCGTTTTAATATTCATTTTACCTTGTTCCCACAGTTTTGGATGAACTGTATCAGGTGTTTTATCTTTCAATAAAAATTCGTATCTTTGTAAATTCCAAGCTGGAATAGGGGAGTTTTCCTTATTGACTTTAGGTAATCCACCATCTACAACTTGATTTTTATTGCTTAATTCTTTTTCTATGGCTAATTTATCCCAATGGATTTGTTTATAAGCTTCTTCATTTATACACTTTGTTTTATCTGTAGCTTGTTTTCGTAATATATCCATTGTACCACCTCCACTAATATTAATTTATGATGGGATTGTTACCAAATATGATTAACCTAGTAAACTTGTAAGTTTTCTGTCCCACAGCTTTCACATTGTTTTCACATGGATCTGGTGTATTTTGCTGTCTTTATTGATTGTATAATAAGACAAAACAGCGTATCAGTAATGACGCTAAGCTATGGGAGGTCAATATGCTAATAATTATACTGTCAGCTTTACTTATATTAGTGGCTTGTAAATTCAATAAATTTATAAAAAAGCATTTTAATATTTTATGTATTGTAATTTTTATTCTTGGTACGCTATCTTATTGGATGAAAGAATTAAGTAATCCAATAAATGCTGGATATTTAGGATTTGCATTTTTTATAGTAGTTATGTTTCAAAGTGCATTTAAAAAGGGTGGGAATTTCTATAGAAAAACCTTATCCGTAAGAAAAGAATACTCTATATTTGGTTTCATTTTTTTAATACCTCATGCTTTAATATTCCTAATAGGAGAAAACCAAGTCCTAGAATGGAATGGTATTATATCTTTTCTCATTATGATACCTTTATTTATCACATCCTTTATTATTATTAGAAAGAAAATGACTGTTAAACAGTGGAAAATACTACATCTCTTATCGTATTTAGCCTATATACTTATGTTCGCTCATGTGATAATGGTAAGTGGAAGTCTAGATAGAATTATATATAGCTTGATCATTGGTATATACTTATTTTTAAAGATAAAAAATAATGGATTCAGTAAACTTGATACAATATATAAGAAATCAATTGCTTTAAGTTTATTATTCATAACAATCTGCATTAATTTGTATGTTTTTAATATAAGTAACGATTTTATTGATGTTCAAAACAGTTTATACAATGATGGTATTTACTATGGAGAAGCAACAGGTTTTAAAGGTAATAAGGTCAAGGTTAATGTTGAGGTACAAGAAAATAGTATTATCGATATCCAGGTCATTGAATTTGGTGGTACTGAACCTCATGAAGGGACTAATTTTGAACAAGCTGTAGATGAGTTAAGTGGTCATATTGTTGAGTCACAATCTTTGGAGGTTGATACAATAAGCGGTGCTACAAAAAGCACTACTGGTCTAAAAAAGGCAGTTAATAATGCACTGAAAGAGGCCGTAAAGATAGAGAATGAAGAATAGAATTAAATAATAATTATTATCTATTGACAATTAATAGAGTATAGTGCATAATAAGCATATAATTGTGGAGGTGGTTTAGATGAATGATTTTTCACTTAGTATCCCTGCATTGCTTTTTCCAGCACTATCTCTTTTAATGATTGCATATACAAACCGCTTTGTTGCGTTAGCTAATATAGTGCGAGCATTGCACAAAGAGCATGAAGAAAACCCTAGTAAAAGAGTAGCAGGACAGATCAAAAATCTTAGAAAAAGATTAATATATATTAGAAACATGCAGGCTTTTGCTATAAGTGGCTTTTTTGCCAACATAGTTAGCATGTTCTTGATCGTTATAGGATTTCAGCTTATAGCCTTCTACTTGTTTGCATTATCTTTAATATTACTAGCAGTATCACTAGTAATATGTTTTATGGAAATTTATTTTTCTGTAGGAGCTTTAAACATGCAATTGTGCCAAGATGAAGAAGAATTATGTTCAGATTGTAAAGTAAATGAGGCTAATCGTAAAGCCATTTAAGGAAGTAAAGCATCTATTCAGATTTTGGAATAGATGCTTTTTGTATTATAGGTTTTATTTTTGCCCATCCATAATAATAATTTGTGTATTGGCATTGACTAATCCTTTTAAATAATTTTCTTGTCCTGTGCCAATATTATAATGCATTGGTATGGCAATCTCAGGCTTTACATCATTGATAAATTCAGCAGCTTTTTCAGTGGTCATCGTCAGGTTATCACCGTCAATAGGAGTTAATATCACTTTTAGATTCTCAAGTTTTTTCATCTCAGGAGTATAATCTGTATCGCCGGCATGGTAGATTTTGATACCATCTGCATCTATAATATAGCCAACATTCAGTGCAGACTTTGGATGTGGGGTAATTAAGCGAGATCGGGTGTTATAAGCAGCAATAGTTTTAATAGTTAGTTGCTCAAAGACAAGGGACTCCTCAGGAGCTACTTGCTTGATTTTATACCCTTTAAGTTTTTTTGATAATTTTTTATAAGCCTTTTGAGGACATAAAATGATAGTTTCTTTTTTGAGCAGTTTACTAATATCTGGAAAGGAAAAATGATCTTCATGAGAATGAGTAATTAATATATAATCGGCATAATCATCCAGATCAACGATAAGAGGATCAATATAAATAATTTTATCAAATATTTTTAAACGAAAGCTTGATGGGAAAAAATCTATTTGATTCACGAGGAAAGGTATATGTATATTCACAACACCAGTTGAGGTTATAGAGATATTTTTACTTAGTTCATAATGAATTGGTAAAAGTGATCGCTTTTGACTTAGAAAGGTGGCCATGATTAACACTCCTTTAAAATAACAATATTCTTAATATGTATTATATACTTTTATAGATTAAGTTTTCAAGCTTTAGGTGTGATTTCTAATTATTATGACGTTTATCTATATGGGGTATAAAGTACATAATATTCGTGCTAGATGGATAGTATTAAGGGGTTAGTTACTTTTTTTTGATAATCTGTTATAATAGTTTTAATCATGATTGTAGGAATTATTTAACCGAACAAGTTAGAATTTCAGTAGTATAGATGTTAATGTGGAAGAATTAACAAAAGGGTATTTACGGAGTGGTGTAAGGAAATATTTATTAGAAGAAGAAGCTATATGAAACTAGGAGGTACTTATGAAGAGATTAATGATAGGACAGTTTAATAACTTTAATAAGGATAAACAAGAAAGAGATTTTCGAGAGAGTTTTTTCGGTGTTGAGGCATGCCTCATGCAAGAGGAAAAGGATATTTTGGAACTAGTGGCTCATGCCAAGAAGCAGGAGTTTCAATTAGGTATACACTTTCCATTACGTGCTAATCAATGGATTCATAGAGATCCTCAATTTTTATCAAGAGATGAAGAGGCAAGAAAGCAATCTTATGCATATATGGAAAACGAGTTAGACTATGTTAACCAATTTAATCCTACATATATATTAATCCATTATCCTAAACCTGTGATTATTCATGAACAACTGGACTTAAGTAAATGGCGTTTTGGTCATTCATCGGAGTATGATTTCGAAGCAGAGTATAACTTTGATGTTTTTGCAAAAGAAGTACGGTTCTTCTTTAATTGGTTAAATGATAAAGCCAACCAATACGAATTTATACCAGTTCTCGAATTAGATTTCATTAATGAGTATACATGGAAGTCTAGCCTATTAGAAGATTTACTAAAAGAATATCCAAGGATTAAACTTTGCTTAGATATTGCTAGACTGCATCTACAAGATGAGTTAGATGAGGAGTTTGATCCATTTTCATTAGTAGAACGCTATTCTAAATACACAGAGCTAGTCCATTTATCTAATGGAAGAGTCGTTGATAACTTCTCCAACAATCATTATCCAGCACTGCCTACATTGAAAACTGATGAAGGGTGGGCAGACGTAGAGAGATACTTAAGCATAATTAATCAAAGTAATAATACTTATAAAATATTGTTCGAGCATCGCTCTGAAGTAATCAGTGATGAAGAATTGGATGCTTGTTATGAGTGGGTTACTAGGCTTATAAACAGTACGGGGGAAAATTGTGCATAAGATTTTTTAGAATACTTTACAGAATGCAACAAGTGTATCTATCTACTAGGGGTGCATTCTTGACTAATTACTTGGAATTGCGTATAATTATAAATAGTTGAATAATAAAGGAGGTCTGTTAATGAGTACTTTTACTTTCTAATTCATTGAAGCTTAATAAAAGAAATGATTTGAACCTGATAAAGGTTTATTTTGTATGCTTTTTTGTGAATCGAAAGTAAAGTAGTTCTTACAGACCATCTTAAAATCTGTAACTCTAATATATGAATGTATAAGCTGTTGCTATATATTCTTATTTGACATGGGAATGTTGAGTTTTTAGAGTTTACGTTTTTAAGAATTGTGAATGCTGTAAGATATATTTTCTTACAGTTTTTTTAATACTTTATTTTGGAGATAGGAGATGCATTAATAAACCTTATCAAGAAATTTGAGGAGGAATGAGCGATGAAATATAGAGAATTAAAACGTGAAGAAATTGAAAAGATGAATGAAATAGATCGAAGAGAAGTGATCAATCAAATCTACTATTACCGTAATGGGAGGTTAGAATTAGAAGAGGAACATTATGATATGCGAGGTTTTCCTAATGGTGAATTGGAAGACTTGATTGAACGACAATATGAAATTTATGATAAGGGTGGGTGCTTATATGGTGCTTTTGAAGGAAGCTTATTAATAGGTGTTACCTCTATTGATAATAAATTAATCGGTCAAAATAAGAACTATTTGAAAATGGATATATTATTTGTTAGTCACGATTTTCGTAAGCTTGGTATTGGAGCTGAGTTAATTGAATTAGTCAAGGGAAAGGCAATAGAGTTTGGAGGTAAGAAGCTCTATATTTCTGCCACACCTAGTAAGAATACTGTTGATTTTTATATGAGAAATGGAGCAGTATTAGTAAAAGAACTGAATCAAGAGCTCTATGAACTGGAACCAGAAGACATCCATCTTGAGATAACTGTGCAATAAGGAGGGCATACTAATGGATTATATTAACATAGAATCATTAAAAAGATATGTAGAGTTACCAACCGTTCCATTTGAGGAACCAAAGACACAAGAAGTATTTTGGGATGATGACCATATCTCAAAATGCATGCTGGAAGCGCATCTCAATCCAGAGTGGGATGCTGCTAGTCGTAAGAAAGAGACAATAGAAAAAACAACTAACTGGCTCATTAACCGCTTTAAGCTTAATAAGGACAGCAGATTAATCGATTTGGGATGTGGTCCAGGTCTTTATTGTCAAAAGCTAAGTAAGAATGGTGTAAATATTACAGGGATGGACTACTCTAAGAGATCTATTGAATTTGCAAAAAAAGCAGCTAAAGAAGAAGGATTATCAATTCAATATATGTATCAAGATTACTTAACAATGGATTTTGAAAAGGAGTTTCATATAGCCCTAATGATTTACTGTGATTTTGGTGTGTTGAATGTTCAAGCTCAAAAAAAGTTACTATCTAACATTCACAGGTCAATAAAGGAAGATGGCTATTTTGTTTTTGATGTATTTACTCCAGTGAGAAAAGACCTTGTAGCAAGTTTTAAGCATTGGAATATCCAGGATAAGGGTGGCTTTTGGAGTGCTGAACCCTACATAGAGCTACAAGAAAAAACATATGATGAAGAAAATCAGCTATCTTTAATGAAGCATACAATCTTAAAAGATGATAGAGTAGTAAAAACCTATAATTTATGGGAACAAGTCTATACACCTGAAACCATCAGTAAGCTATTATCTCAAAATGGTTTCGAAGTGATAGAGATTTATAATGGTTTGACTGGTAATAAGTATACAAATAGTACTGACCTACTTGGCGTAGTCGCACGTAAGAAAAATGTGTAAATTAAAATGTGAGAGGTGAATAACATGTCCTATTATATGTATCATGGAAAGAAGATTTATTATGAAGACAAAGGTCAAGGAAGCCCCCTTTTGATACTACCTGGAGATACCGCATCATCAGCAGTACATGGATTGGATATTGAATTCTACAGTCAATATTATCGTGTTTTCTGTCCTGATTATCTAGGGTATGGAAAGTCGGATCGAGTTGATCGATTGCCTACCAACTTCTGGTGGGAAAATGCAAAGATGTTGAGAGAGTTTATCGAAGATTTAGGTCTATCAGATGTGTTAGTCATAGGGACCAGTGGTGGGGGTATAACTGCCTTAGCTTTAGCTATATTAGCAAAAGATAAGATTGCTAAAGTAGTAGCCGATAGTTTAACAGGAGAAGTTCTTAATGAGGAAGAGATTAAGAATGAAGTTAAAAGTCGTCAACAAAAAACAGAAGGGCAGATAGGCTTTTGGAGTTATGCTCAAGGAGATGATTGGGAAAGTGTTGTAAATTTAGATTCGGACCGATTGTTGAGAATGGCTGAGAGTGGATCCAATATTTATAATCATCGATTAGATGAAATTAAGTGTCCTGTTCTTTTAACGGGGAGTAAGGAAGATGACTTACTCAGTCATATCGAGGATGATTTAAGTAAACTGGCTATTAAGATTAATGGAGCAGAGGTTCTACTTTATCCATCTGGAAACCATCCAGCTATGTGGAGTAATGCCGATAGATTTAGAAAAGATAGTATAGAGTTTTTTTAAATTTTTAAACCTACACCTTTATGTTATAATAAGGTATAGTTATCAATAATAAGGAGGTAGGCAATGTATAATAATATAAAAGCATTACTATTCGATGCTGGCAGAACTTTAAATTATCCACGAACAGGTAACTGGTTTTTTCCACCTAATTTTTTTGAGCATGTAGAAAAAGATGTTTTCCATTCAATTAATCAGCAAAAATTAGAAGCAGCTCTCATGAAGGCTTATCAGTACTTAGATGAAAACCATTTAATTCTAAGTGAAGAAGAAGAGTTACAAGCCTTTAATAAGTTCTATAAGTTGCTTTTTGACAGTGTTGATGAAATTGACATAGATGATGATAAGATACTAGCGATTGCTAAAGATACAGTTTTCAATGACGATAAATTTATCTTTTACGAAGATTGTTATGAGTACATACCTAAGTTCAAAGAGCATTACAAGCTAGGTATCGTATCAGATACTTGGCCTTCTCTTGACCGTGTCTTTAAGAGTTTTAGACTTAGAGATTATTTTGACTCCTTTGTTATGTCTTCGACCTTAGGGGTATTTAAACCTAATGAGAAAATGTACATGACTGCACTTGAAGAATTAGATATTCAACCAGAGGAAGCTTTATTTATTGATGATTCACCTAAAAATATTGAAGGCGCAAAAGCTCTTGGTCTACAGGCTATTTTAATTGTAAGAGATGGTGAGGCAATTGACTATGATGGGGAATACATACATAATTTAGAAGAGTTAGAGCGATTATTAAATAAATAATGAGCATATAACCCTCTTTGAATCTTAAGCTAATCTTAAGGTTTTAAGAGGGCTTTTAACTTGTGGAAGAATTCTCAGAATGATAAAATATTGTAAGAGAGTAGTAATCTATGGATTGGGGTGAAAAAATGAAGAAGTTCTTTCTAAGGATTGTAATACTGGGAATTCTGTTTGCGGGTTTTTTGTTATATGAAGAATACATGTATGGGAATTATCTTTATTTTTTACAACCAACTCTTCGTGTTGAAACGATTACCCTGACCAATGATAAGGATGGTGATGGAGTTACAGATTTAAAGGATATCGTTGAAGGGGCTAGAGAAGAGATAAAGAATAAAACGACATATCATAGTGATTATTATGATGGAGGTTATCCGCCAGAGGATGAAGGGGTATGTACAGATGTCATTTGGCGTGCTCTTGCTAATGCAGGGTATAATTTAAAAGAAGACATGGATCAAGACATCGCCAATCATCTTGAAGACTATCCAAGAGTGGATAAGCCTGATCCTAACATTGATTTTCGTCGGGTAAAAAATCAGTTTGTCTTTTTCAGTAAGTATGCTGAAACCTTAACTACTACAGTTGAGCCTTATAATGCAAGTATTATGTCACAGTGGCAACCAGGTGATATAGTCGTCTTAAAGAAGCCGGATCATATTGCTATTATATCTGATAGACGACGTAAGGATGGTGTTCCTTATATTATTCATAACTCATGGACAGTACCAAAAGAACAGAATTTGCTCCTCAAATGGTATGAAGAAGGTCATATAGTCGGTCATTTTAGATATTATGAAGAATAAAAGAAGAGTCTTCAATCGCTAAATAATTGTGCTATAATGAAAATATTATGAGGTATTCAGTATGCGAAAGGGGAATGGATTATGAGAGAAATGAGACGTTTAAATCGGCAGATTGATTCAGAAGAAGAAGTTATTGAGATATTAAAGCAAAGTGATTACGGCATACTTGCTACAGTTGATTCAAATGGACAACCCTATGGTGTCCCAGTGAATTATGTCTATGCTAACGGTGTTATCTATTTCCACTGCGCTCTTGAGGGACATAAGCTTGATAATATAAGAGAGAATAATAAGATAAGCTTTACGGTAGTAGGAAGTGATAGGATCCTAAGTGAGAAATTTACAACCCTATATTCTAGTGTCATTGTATTTGGAAAGGCTGAAGAAGTTGTTGATGATCATGAAAAAGAAGAAGCACTTAAATTGGTGATACAACGTTTTAGTCCAGATTTCCTTGAAGAGGGATTAGTCTATATTCAAAAAGCTAAACATAAAACGGGTGTTGTTAAACTTACCATTGACCATATGACTGGAAAAAGAAATTAATACAGTAAAGAATAGGGAGAGTAGATCATGCATATTCGAGAACTGACACTTTATGATATTGACAAAGTTCAGCTGATGATTAAAGATTTAGGAAAAGACGAAGCAAGCTATGATAAAATCAAAAGATTCCTAAGTGAAGATGAACATCATCTTATAGCAGCTCTGGATCAAGGCAAAATTATCGGATTTGCTTTAGCCTACGAGTTACCAAGGATAGATGGTAAAGGCAACATGCTCTATGTACATGAAATTGATGTAGCAGAAGAATACAGGCGACAGGGTATTGGCAAAAGTTTAATGGATGAGTTAAACAAGCTACGCATTAATAAAAATATGTGCAAAATGTTTTTACTTGTTGACCCAGACAATTCCCCAGCTATTGGATTATATGAAACCTGCAATGGCTTAAAGTCAGAGAGTCTTCTGTATACATACGAATAATCATACATGCAAATTTTAGTTAATTGACAAGCCTATATTGGTGGTCTATACTTAATAATAATAAATGTATTTGAAACGGAGGGAACATATATGCATCAACAACCACATTTAACGCCTCAAGAGATGTTGGATATGCAATTAGAACAAAGTAGATTTATGACAAAAGTATATGGCTGGATGACTTTAGGATTATTGATAACAGCTATTACAGCACTGTTTACTGTCTATACATCTGTTTTTGATTTTGTTTTTTATAATCAGTTCACTTTTATTGGTATTCTTATTGGTGAGATCGCCTTAGTTATTTATCTTACAAGACGTATTCACAAGATGAACCCAGCTACTGCAGTGACGTTATTTCTCGTATATTCAGCAGTCAATGGACTAACAATCTCTGCTTACTTCTTAGTTTATACAACAGGTTCTATCGTATCAACTTTTATGATAACTGCTGTTACTTTTGGAATCATGAGTGTTTATGGTTTAGTAACGAAAACCGATCTTACGAAACTAGGTAATCTTTTCTTGATGGGATTAGTAGGATTCATTATAGCATCCGTTGTTAATATATTCTTACAAAGTGAAGCGCTTTATTGGATAGCAACATATGTTGGAATCATTATCTTTATCGGATTAATAGCTTATGATACACAAAAAATTAAGACTTACTATTTTGCTTCGACGACAGCAACTGGTGAGCATACAAAAGCAAGTATTATGGGGGCACTATCCCTTTATCTTGACTTTATTAACTTATTCCTTTTATTACTTAGAATGTTTGGTCGTAGACGTTAAGTTAAAACTAAATTTAAATGATTAAGTAACCCAGTATATTTTCCTTAAGAAACTATACTGGGTTTTATTCTGTTAAAATTGGACAATTATTATAAGGATAATATGTTATAATATGGATAACTCATGAGTGAAAGTAAAATATCGGTAAACAGGAGCCCTATATGAATGATTATTGTTGTGTGCAGAAAGCCATTGATTATATAGAAGAAAACATAGGAGAAGAGATCTCTCTTCACCACGTTGCTGATGAAGCATACATGTCTTTGATGCAATTATATAGAGAATTTTATTCTCTTGTAGGGCATTCGGTTAAAGATTATATTCGAAAGCGAAGAATAAGTAAGGCTGCAAACAGGGTGAAAGAGACTGATGATGCTCTTACGAGCATAGCTTTAGATAGTGGATTTGAAACACAGAGTGGATTCATTAAAGCCTTTAAGAAAATTACAGGAGTGACCCCAAGAGAATACAAGAAAAGTGCTCTTTACTTCAGTTTTCCAAAGAAAGATGTCATATATGAGACCACTCTTGTAAATCAGCAATCTATTAAAGTAGTCAATATTCCACCTATGCGAGTTTTGGCCTACGAGCACTTAGCTTCTAAGGAAGATGGAATAGAAGAAGATGCAATAAAGGCGTTTAGGGCGTGGACTAAAAAGAATGGCATATGCATGAAAAAAAAGAGCACATTGTATGGTTATAATTATCAAGTAGATATCACTCAGAAAAAATACGGGTATAGAGTAATGATAGAGGTTGACGATAACATACAGGTTACAGAAGAGGGAATCGACGTCGTTAATTTAGAAGCTGGGAACTACGCAGTAGTGGAGGTTTTATCACCTGATGAAACCATTAGTTCTTCAAGTAAAGCAATTAACAATGCTTGGAATCAATTGTATTCCAACTGGTTGCCTACAAGTTCCTTTATCCTTGGTAATCATCAGTATTTTGAAGAATATATTTTTAAGTCTAATAAGCTTTATAAGATGAGGCTATTTTTACCTATAGCTAGAGATCTAAATCCTGGTAAGATTGAGGTTGTTAAACTTGAGGAAAAAGAAGTCCTTCTATTTATGGGGACCGGCGAAAATGCAGAGGAGGTTGCTACAAAATCCTTAGTCCATTATCTAAAAGATAACCAACTATTACGTAGTAATAATAGATTCTATTTAAGCTATGATCAAGATGATAAATGGTGGAATTGTGGCATTATTGTGACTAAACAGATGGAAGTGAGTAATCAGACCTACAAAAGTATTCCAACAGCTTATTACGCCTGTCTTAAGCCCCACTCTTATGATAATCTCAAGTCACTGGTTGACATCCTCTATCGATGGACGTTTTTCAATAGTCACTACGAAATAAGTGGGCATTGGTTTGCTGTTTATGAAGTGACGGACTGGATTCAATTAGAAGAAAAAACAGAACTAACAATTTATTTACCAATTGAAAAGAAAGGGTGGAATAAAAGTGCATGTTCATAAGTTGAAGCAAGTAGAAGAGATTAAAGATTTTCGGCCGAAAAAAGTACCTCATATGCTAAAAGTAGTTCAAGAAGAAAGGTTGTCAAAAATGCATAAGGAATATACACTTAAATCTAAAATGAGAGATGATTACAATTTTTCTGGTCCGCGTTGTCCAGAAGATCTTGAATTTTCAGCTTCACTCCGAGCACTTGTAGATTACCTGGGTGAAGATATGGGTTATCGTATATTAGAATCTATGAACTGGCGATTGGATAAGAGTTTTATTTATCTTATGGGAGTGACTGGTGAAGCTTTTAGTGCCCCTATGACTCCTGAACCAGCAAAAAGTTATGAGAGAGCTATGAAGGCTATTGGATATGATTATAAATTGTATTTTAGTCAGAGAGAAGACTCTTATGTACATGGAGAACATTTTGAGAGTGGACTAAGAGATGATATTGAATTTTATGAAGGTAAGGGAAAGATTCGAGACCTTATTGTTACCCACATATCTGAGAAAGAAAGCCCTGTAATCGTTATGGGCTTGCTGGATGCACCACAGGGATGTGTGGTTGTTGGTTATAAAGATTATGGTGAAACCCTTATGGGATGGAATTTTCCATCAACGTATTCCACAAATAATACCCCAACTTATATAGAAGTTAGTCACTGGTATGAGAAATCTTATGGTGTTCTATTGGTCATGGATAAAGAGGAGAAATTGAACTATAAAGAGGGTTATAGCCTAGCCTTTTATGATGCGATAGATTATTTGAAGAATGAAGAAGGTCTTAAGGAATGGAAGAAGGTATTAGCGGACCAAACAATGGACATGGATGATAAAATGACTGAGGAGCTCTTTTTTAAGGCAGTCAATCCCATCACTTGGGATTATGCAGAAAGAAGATGGTATGCTGCTAGATTTGCTGAACAAGCTATAGAGTATCTAGAAGAGTATAAAGATATTCTAGAAAAGATTATGAAATGTTGTGATCAACAACATAACTACATGTATGAGATGGCTAGCCTCATCGAGCATAGTCCAGGTCATCATATGAACAAAGAACTTCTCGCAGATGAGAACATTCGAAAGAAGATGATAAGGGTCATTGATCAATGTAGAGAATTAGATCAAGATGTTGTTGAACTGCTCAAAAAGATGAAATAGGACACGGAGTGGCATAAATACATGAGAATGGGAGTATAAGTATAATAAGAAGAAAAAGGAGGCAGACCATGTATATTTTATTTGCCTTAATCTATATGATGTTTATACTTCTAGACGTCACTCAATTCATTCCTATCAATGCTTTTTATGATCCCAAAGCTCTTGCTATCATTATTTTCTCAAGTATCCTGTATATTATTGCTTTAAGGTGCTATGAGGAAGTACAATCTGGTTATCAATTTTTCTTCAACCCTACTTTTAAATTAGATGATGATCGAAAAGAGAAAGTAGTGCATGTTTTTGATGGTTTGTTTAAATTCATGGTTTTAACAGGCGGTATTGTTACGATGACCAGATTAATGGGAAATGGAGGCATTATCTTTTCTAATGTTATACTTAATCCACTTTTTTATAGCTTAATATTGGCTACACTATTTGTTTATCCAGTTAAGAAGAGAGTTCAAATGGGTTCCAGTAAACATCTATTTAAAGAAGCTAACAGTTCTCCAAGAGAAGTTAACAGCTATCAGAAACAGGCTAAAAATTATCCTAAAGAAATTAAAAGTTCCATCAGACCTAAAGGTAAAGAAGCCTTTATAGAATCCATTAAAGAAACTTCTTACGATTCTAAAGAAGAATATACAGATATTTAAAAGATTAAAGTTATTGAATTGTCAACGTGGTCATGTGATTGAGTTGACAATTTTTTAAGTTCATCTTATAATAAAAAAAGTATTATGACGGAATTATTGATGAGGTGAAGCTAAGGTGAGTATTCATATAAAATCCATAAAAGATAAAATAATAAACGGTGATGAAATAACAAAAGATGAAGCATTACAATTGTATGCTGTTGATGAAGAAGATTATGAAATACTATATGACTGCGCTAATGAGATTCGAAAGCACTTCATGGGCAGCAGGGTAGACCTTTGTACCATTATGAACGCCAAATCCGGTAAGTGTTCTGAGGATTGTAAATACTGTGCTCAATCAGCTCATTATCGAACAGGCGTTGTAGAGTATCCATTAATCAGCAAAGAAAAGGCTATAGAGAGAGCACTAGAAAATGCAAGTTATGGTGTGGACCATTTTTCACTTGTTACCAGTGGTAGAGGGTTATCAGGTAAAGATTTTGATGAAATTGTTGAGATATATCGTTATTTAAACGAAAAAGTTCCTAGACTTCGCTTATGTGCATCTTTAGGTATTATTACAACTGATCAAGCTAGACGGCTTAAAGAAGTTGGGGTTCGAACTTATCATCACAACTTAGAAACATCAGAAGATTATTATAAGGAAATCTGTTCAACGCATCCATACTCTGATCGATTAACGACTATAAGTAATGCTCAGGAAGCAGGACTCAGTGTATGCTCAGGCTGTATTATTGGGATGGGCGAAAACGAAGAGGACAGGATTGAACTTGCTTTTAAGGTCAAAGAATTAGGCATTCGATCTGTGCCAATCAATGTTCTCAATCCGATTAAAGGAACACCCATGGAAGGGCAACCTACCCTAGAGCCATTGGAGATTTTAAAAAACATGGCAATCTTTAGATTTATCCTACCGAAAGCTTTCATCCGCTATGCAGGTGGAAGAAATGCTTTGAAAAATTTACAAGCTAAAGGATTTGAAGCTGGCATTAATGCTGCTCTTGTTGGTAATTACTTAACAACTGTAGGTAACAAGATTAACGAAGATATTGAAATGGTAAGATCAAAAGGTTTTGAATATAATAGATAAGTATTTACAAGTAGCCACCTAGTTAGTAAAATGAAATAAAAAGCTAACAGGTGGTTTTTATGTATCCTTATAAAGAATATTTAATTACTTCAAAAGACATTTTCCCAGTAGATGTCTTTATTCAGGACAACTTAAAAAGTTATATTGATGTTAAATCCCATTATCATGATAGTATTGAGATATTATATATGCTGAAAGGTACATGTCAGCAGCAGATCAATGGACATTCTTTAATTCTTCAAAAGAATGATATCATTATTATAAATAGTGGTGATATTCATGCCACGATTTGTGAAAGAAATGTAGAGGTGAGAATTCTTGTTTTTAAATTTTTACCTGAATTAATTCAAACCAATCTAAAGAATTTTAATGAGACTAAATATCTCTTATCTTTTTTAAACTTACCAAAAAATAAGAATGCCTTCATAACAGAAGAAGCTGTAGAACATGAAAGGATCAGTCATATCATAATAGAAATCTATAAGGAATTCTTAGATCAGAAAAAAGGATATGAGATATGTATAAAAGGTTATATTTATCAATTAATCACCTATTTGATTAGATCAGATCTGTTTAGCGTATATATTGATGAAAGTGCAGAGAAGAATTTAGCCGTGCTTCAGCCATTACTCCAATATATTGAGAGTCACTATAAAGATAACATAACTTTAGAACAGGCTGCTAAGATTACAAATATGAGTTATTATCATCTTTCAAGATATTTTAAAAAGGTCATAGGAAGTAATTTCAAAGAATATTTAGATTATGTAAGGGTCATAGAATTCGAGAAGCTTATGATATCTCAAGAGATTACCATTTCAAGAGCAGCACTAGAAACAGGCTTTAGTAATATTTCAAGCTTTAACCGGGTATATAAAAGGGTGAGAGGTTATCCACCAAAATCAATTAAGCAAAAAGTGCAAAGAAATAAGCAAAAAATAAATATCCCTTCTCAATCTTAATTGCTACACTAAATGTATTAAGGATTGAGGAGGGAGTTTTCTATGGGATTTGAACCAAACTATACCCATGTACTAAATGCTGCAAGTAACATTCAACCCAAAAGACTGCCATTGTATGAGCATGCAATCAACGAGCCATTTATTGATAAAGTCATTAATAAGAATATTACTGAACTCATGCGTGGTACTAAAGCAGATAGACAGGAGTATATGAGATATTACATCAACTTCTTTAAAGATATGGGTTATGATACCATAAGCTTTGAAAGATGCATTACCAGCATACTACCTGATGGAGGTGCTTTAGGGGGACATAAAAAGGGAATTATCCAATCGAGACAGGATTTTAAAAGATATCCATGGGGAGAACTAAAAGATAAATTTTTCAGCCAATTCTCAGAGGATTTTGAACTATTACGAGAAGAAATGCCCCAAGGTATGAAGGCTATAGGGGGAGTAGGTAACGGTGTGTTTGAATGTGTACAAGACTTAGTAGGATATACAGACCTTTGTCTAATATTATTTGATGATCCAGAGCTCTTTAGGGATCTCTTTATTCAATCAGGCAAGATTATATTGGAAATATGGAATGAGTTCCTGAAGAAATATGGAGATATGTTTTGTGTGTATCGTTTTGGTGATGATTTAGGGTTTAAAGATACGACACTCCTATCACCTGATACCATAAGAAATCATATTATACCGGAATATAAAAAAGTAGTTGATCTCGTTCATTCATATCATAAACCATTCTTATTGCATTCGTGTGGTAACATATTTCCTATAATGGAGGATTTATTGAATGTTGTTAAGATAGATGCAAAACATTCAAATGAAGATGTTATTGCCCCATTCTCATTTTGGATAGATCAGTATGGAGATAGGATAGGGAATTTTGGAGGAGTGGATGTTGGGCTTTTATGTCAAGGGTCTGAACAGGAAATCAAAGCTTACGTTAAAGATGTAATCAAATATTCTACAGGTCATAAGGGTTTTGCATTTGGTTCAGGTAATTCCATACCAGAATATATACCTGTGGAAGGCTATTTAGCAATGATTGAAGCAGCAAGAGAAGCTAGAGGGGAATAAGAAAGAGAAGCGTTATTCATGAAAGTTATGAATAACGCTTATGCTTTTGTTATTTAAAAGTTAAATTCTTGACCCCAGTCAAAGGTCGCTGATTCTTCATAGTATTTTGGCCAATGCTGACACCACTTTGGCATTTGAACATCCCTTACTCGATCAATTGAGGGTTCATATGGTTTGATATCCAGTATAGGGGTATCATTTTCACAGTCAATATAAGCAATCTCTATACGGTGATTCTCTTGATCAAGATGGATTAGAGGACAAGGTGTAATGGCTATTGGATTAGGTCTAATCGGAGATCTTGTAGCTAATAAACCAATCTTCTCTGGACCATTTTTATAGGGTTTATCGACTACTGTTTGACTTCTAGTTTCTTGACTATCATAAAGATGAAACCACCATACAACCTGAAGATGGCTATATTCTTCAAGTCCTAGAGTTGCTTCAAAGTAACACTTATCCAATTCTAAGAAGAACCTTGATTCTTCAATTTTTACTTTACCAATAGGATCAAATGTAACTGACATCACTATTCCTCCATTCGTTTTTTATTTCATCTACTCCATTATAAATCCAAAGAAGTCCATAATCTTGATGATTCATGTTGAGATGAATTTGTTAGAAGGCTTAATTTAAGGAGGAAGATATGGTAAAATGAATTATAATTTGATGAATATTGCTAAAGGAGGGTATTATGGATATAGAATTAGTGGAACGAGATGCCATGTTACTAGGTGGAATGAGTTTCTATGGAGATCCTTTAAGTACAAAAGGTGGATGGGATGAAGAAAATGAGATAGGTAGAACATGGCAGAGATTTATGACGTATGTTCATTCTCATGAGGAGCGAACTTATACAAGTCATGACTCATACTTCTATGAACTGCATATCTATAATGAAGATACGCCAAAAAATGGGCAATTTCAAGTATTCGTTGGAGAGAAAGTGAACACAAGTCAATTGCCAGTAAAGTTGGATTCTAAATATATACCTTCTTCACTATATTTGAAAGTTACCTTACGAGGAAAAGAGATCATCAGCGATTGGTGGTATGAACTTGAACAAGAAATAGCATCAAATAAAAATATACAAAGAAATTATCAATACATTATACAAGCCTATGATCATCGATTTAAGGGAATGGACAAGATTAATGAATCAGAGCTAGATGCTTATATTCCGGTAGAGAGGATATAACTATGGCCATTTACGAAGCCCTGAAGGAAAGCATTCGGTTCATTGAATCTAACTTAGAAAAAAACATTGGTGTGAAGGATGTAGCAGATGTAGTATCCTATTCACAATTTTATTTATCAAGGGAGTTCTCTAGAGTAACTCACATATCTATTTATGACTATATTATTAGACGGAAAATTTGTGAATCCTATAGATATCTTATTGCAACACAATCAAAAATAGTTGATGTGGCTTTTAAGTACGGCTTTAATTCACATGAAGTCTATTCAAGGGCTTTTAAAAAAGTATTTGGAATGAATCCGAGTCAAATAAGAGTCGATGATTACTTAGCTTATTATGATGCAATCGATGACCACTACTTTGACTTTTTGTATCATTTAAATTGGGAGCTTGTAGATGAGGGTGTAACTTCCTGCTATTTCGATGGCATACCCACTAGAGCGTTAGAATATCGTAATGCATTGATTGTTTTGTCCAAGGATCATACTTATGAACAATTTAGGTTACAAGGGAATCTCGTTGCTGTTAAAGATACACACCTCGTTTATGAGCTAAAAGATATGGTTCATAGAATAAGAGTATACAGTACAAATACTGATTTTGCCTATCGATTTTTTGTTGATAATTATTTGGATAGAAATGATTTGACTAGTAATTATATATTATTAAAAAAAGAAAACAAATATATTGATATTATTGTGCCTACATTAAACCCTAGATCATCCCATTAGCAAATGTTCTAGGGTTTAAGTAGGTCTAGTACTATTAATTATCAAAATCAAAGACATGAAATACAGAACCATGGCTCGTTAAACTTATAGTTATGCGTCCTTTGATTAAACCGCTGTATTTTTCTTTTAGAGCGGTTAATTGTTGATCAAAGTCTTCATTTAGGGAGACATTTGCAGCATCATTATAGTCGATAATAACAAAGGATGATCCATCTTCTTTAATGATAGCGGGATCTTTCTTTGTTGTACCTTTAGCTGAACTTTTCGTTAGCTGACGTAAGTAACTTCCCTTTTTAAGCATTTCTTTTGCGAAAACTTTTTTATCAATAAGAATTTTCCCACCAATAATATCAATATCTATATACACTTTTAGATCATCCCCATTCACATTATATCAGCTCAACTATCGAAAAGAACATAATGCCCAAAGCCTGCAGGTCTTTTTTCACGATTATTAATGACCCATAAGGTTTTCTGATGAACACTCTCTGGTGCTTTGCCATCACCATCAGTAAATATAATGACCAAGGGTATTTTCATTTGATCAGCTAATTTGAAAATTGGTCTAAAATCTGTTCCGCCACTTTTCATTCGATTTTTAGTCTTAATAAATTCCTTTAGTCTAACCGGAGGGGTACATTCTGTATCAAACCTTGTAACAGATATCTCAACGCCAGAGATTTTACTTATGGTCACTAGTTCCTCATAGAACTTATTAACCAAGCCATTAGATATGGACCCGCTCTCGTCTATAGCTACTAAAGCTTGGATTCCAACTGATCGTTTTGTTCCTGGTAAGTTCTCAAACCTTCTTGATTGTCTTTTATAGGATTTTCGAGTTTGTATCTTACCTTTTCCTGTTAAAAACCTTTTTAAGACTTGTCGCCAATTGACTTTGAAATCAATATATATATCATCTATCAAAGATTCCATATCTTCTGGACTTTCACCTTCTGAAAAGGCGTCATTCATGACTTGGGATAGCTGATTTTGCAGAGCACTTTCATTGACATCTGATAATGAGTCTTCAGAAAGCTTATCAGCTTTTAATTCCTTATCACTATCAATGACAATGATGATATCTTCTTCTCTTGTTGTAAAAAATAAAACTTGATCACTGGCAGAGATGATATCATAATAAGTTTCCGCACTCTTTTTGGCAGGTACGGTCTCTTTTATTTCTTTGGCAATTTTATCAACTGTAATAGCCTCATCATGTAGATACCTTTTATGAATATGTTCATTTACAGTCATATCACATGCAATTGTCCATAGATTAATATCTCGATTTTCCCTTCTGTAGGCATGTAAAAAGATGAGGTGAATCAATTCGTGCAAAACAACACCTATTTGATGTCTTTCTTCTAGTCCTTCAAACCATTGTCTATTATAGTGGAGTTTCATTGAAGGATAGGGTGACATTTTAAAAGTGGATATGCTTGTTGACTCAACTGGAGTAATACCAGCAGCTACATAGCCATAGAAGGGTTGTTTAATGAGTAACTGCAGCATGACTTCTTGAATTGTCATGTAACCTCAACTCCTATCTACTCGATTTCTAATATAGAAACTAATCGATCACTGATGGCATCAAAATGATTGGAACTATCCGTGATACGATCCATATCCTTTTCACGATTGGTTGCAAGGTATTTAAAGAAGAGGATTTGAAGTTCTTCCGATAAGTCATCTAATAAGCCATGGATGTTCTGAATATGACTATTGTTAAGTTCAAAGCATAGGACAACTTTCTTAATAAGATAATTTAATAAGTCTATTCGATGATCATTCACTAGATGAATTACATCTTCACGAATACTGGCGTAATGATTTAAAACATCGTCAACAGCTGGTACTTTCGTATTCCTGTTCTCAAGATAACCATAAAATGATGCAGCTGTCTGGGCTCCTACGATACCTGCAATCAACTCACTCATCAATTGGGGAGCTAATTTACAGTTGTTGAGCAACTCCTGAATTTTTGTCCATCCTCTTGGGGTTGGGGCTTTATTCAATGCTGTTGAATCAGCAGATTTTTTTGTGATTAAGAGCATATCTGGTGTAGCTTGGAGGAAATTTAGGACGTCATCATTTGGATGATTTTTTAGAGAGTGGTCAACATAGTCATGAATATTGGCGGTTACTTCAATGGAAATAAAACGATCTAACATAGCATCATCAAGAGAGTTAACCATATAGTTCATGGTATCAGGATTCATGGTGACACCAATGGTCCAACCAGGTGCCAAGTCATGCCCATTGATCTTCTTCTCAAGTAGAAGAGGATA
Organism: Vallitalea okinawensis; assembly: GCF_002964605.1. Taxonomy (NCBI): domain Bacteria; kingdom Bacillati; phylum Bacillota; class Clostridia; order Lachnospirales; family Vallitaleaceae; genus Vallitalea; species Vallitalea okinawensis. The sequence continues at coordinate 805,020 of NZ_PQDH01000001.1, read as the reverse complement.
TAAGACAGAAGTAGTATCACTGGGCACGCGATTAATCTCTTCTAATACTAAAATCCCTCGTTCAGGATATATGCCATCTTCAACGGCTTGTTGAGTTGGTAAGAACTGTGGAGCAAGGTATTTAGTAATACCTTTTTCACGATCTTTATCAGGTAAGCCCATAAAGTCAGGTCCTTCAAGAGCGGCAGCATACAATCCTATATAACCAATGTCTAACTCTTTAGCACATTGTTGATAAGCAGAGGTTTTACCAATACCTCTTTCACTGATGAGAGCAGTTACACTATTGGTATTAAGATAAAGTTCTTTAATACATTCCTTGGCTTCGCTAATTCTCAATGCAAAGACCTCCTAACAAACTATAGTTTAATTCATTCATTATAACCATTCTAAAGAATTGTTAAAAATTTGTCAATATTATTCTGTGTTTATTCTAAACATTTGGATTAATTGAAAATATAAAAATATAATGAATAAAATTATTGACATACCATAGTTATTAAGAATATAATTATAGGACGGGAACAAACGTTTGTTATGTGATGTTGGAAAGGGGGATTTACTTGAGTAATTATAGTGATGTATGGGATAACTATTATAAACATAAAGCAAATGGAGATATTACATATGATTTATGGTTGGATAAGTATCAGGATCAATTAGAAATGTCTAAAGATATACCTATAATCGATTTGGGATGTGGGGGAGGCAATAATACATTATATTTAATTGAAAGAGGGTATAAACCCATAGCATGTGACTATTCTGTAGAAGCACTAAATGCATTAAACAAGGCTATACCTCAAGTTGAAACGAGGCAATTTGATTTATTAGAGGGGTTACCTTTTTCTGCAAACGGTCATAAAGTTGTCATTGCAGATCTATGTTTACATTATTTTTCCTGGGAAGATACGCTTAGAATCGTTAAGGACATTAAAACAATATTATCAAAAGACGGGTATTTAATCTGTCGTTTGAATTCTGTAAGAGATGAGGTATATGGAGCAGGTAAAGGGCTTGAGATAGAAGAAAACTATTACCAGGTACATGGTAGAAAAAAGAGGTATTTTAATGAGGAGCAGGTTAGAGCATTATTTGATGAGTGGGATATTCTTCATATTGAAGAGTATCAAATGACTCGAATCAAGGACAAAATTCTTTGGGAAGTTGCATTGAGAAAGAGGGGATAAGGCTATGGCTAAAGAACGATTTGTAATGCCTGTTGCAGTACACTTATTTTTAATGAAGGAAGATGAAGTCTTGCTGCTAAGAAGATACAATACTGGATATGAAGATGGTAATTATAGTGTGGTAGCGGGGCACGTTGATGGTAATGAAGATTTTATAACGGCCATGATCAGAGAAGCAAAAGAAGAAGCTGGTATTACTATTGAAAGACAGAATATGATTCCTGTACAAGTTATGCATCGCAAGAAGGATCATGAAGAGCGTATTGACTATTTCCTTGTAGCTAATCAATGGCAAGGAGATATAGTCAATATGGAGCCTAATAAATGTGACGAATTAAAATGGTTTAATGTTAAAGACTTACCTAAAAATATAATTCCATATATTAAATGGGGACTAGATAACTATCAACAAGGCGTTCAATTTTCACAATTTGGTTGGGATTTATAAATAATATTCAAAGCTGACATACTGATGTCAGCTTTGTTAATTTATAATGTAGGAAGATCGCATATTAGGAAACAAAGGGGGAGAAAATATGAAATTTAGTAACTTTAAAGAGTATGAAAAAGCTTATACAGAGCAATATATTAAAAAAGATTACGAAGGTGTTATAGATTTACTTAATCATGGAAAGGATCTACTGCCACAGGAGGAATATGAAAAGAATCTTTTCATAATCATGCTGGATAAGGCACGAATATATACAGAAATACCGGATTATAAGAAATGCATAAGCACTTTTATGGATATGACTGAATTAGGTTTTGCCTGTCCTTTAGTATGGAAGAGGTTTGAACCTTTAAAAAAAGAAGAAAGATATGATGAATTAATTGAGAAAAATGACCTGTTACTAGAGGAAGCTAAAAAGAAAGCTGAGTTTAAATACGAGGTTCATTTACCTGAAGGATACTCAAGGGAGAAAAAATATCCTTTATTCTTAAATCTTCATGGTGATGGTTCTGATGGAAATATTGAAGAACATAGCTGGTATTGGAAACCAGAGGCTTTAGTCAAAGAAGGATTCATTGTAGTATATCCTCAGTCCTCACAAGTATATTGCTATAATGGTTTCGGATGGCTGATTGATCCTGAGGTGGCGAGAAAAGAAATTAGAACATGTTATGAAGAAATAGCAAGAAAGTATTCGATCGATAATGAGCGAATTATCATTGGTGGATTTTCTGGTGGTTCAATGGCAGCAGCTGATATTACGATGTATAATGTGATCCCAGTTAGAGGCTTTGTATCTCTTTGTCCAGGTGAAGAATTGAAAACATTCAATAAAAAGCATACCGAAGATGCTAAAAAGCGAGGAATTAAAGGCGTTATCATTGAAGGAGAAAATGAAATAGAGCCGACTGTACAAGAGGTTATTCATGAGTTTGATGAGGTGGGTTTTACTTATCAATATCATATCATGGATGGTGTTGGTCATTGGTATCCTGATGATCTAGACGAAAGAGTTAATAAGGCATTAGAATTTATATTGGAATAGGGTTAATGCTATAAGAAAAGCGAATGGTTTATAACCATCCGCTTTTTGCTATATCTATTCACCTTGATCTTCTAATAAATTATCTTCTTTGACAAGCTTAAGAGTTGGTTTTTCATTTTCCATTATAAAGAGAATTTTTACACCTTTCTTAAGTTCGCCTTTAATATAACTTTCTGCGATATCATCTTCAATGAACTTTTGAATGGTTCTTCTTAATGGACGAGCACCGTATTTAGGGTCATAACCTTTCTCAAGTAAGAAGTCCTTTACATCGTCATCAACATCAATTTTCAAGCCTTTTGCACGAACATCAATATAAACTTCTTTTAACATGAGATCGACAATCTGGCGAAGTTCGTCTTTATCTAACTGGTCAAAGATAATGATTTCATCAATGCGATTCAAGAACTCTGGGCGGAAAGCTTCTTTAAGAGCGCCTTGTACCTTGTTTTCTAAAGCTGCTTTTTCATTATTATTGAAGCCCATGCCTAAACCTTTTGTATTGGTTCCAGCATTGGATGTCATAACGATAATGGTGTTTTCAAAGTTAACGGTACGACCTTGACTATCCGTTAAGCGACCATCTTCTAGAATCTGAAGCAACATATTGAAAACATCTGGGTGAGCTTTTTCAATCTCATCTAATAAAACAACAGAGTAAGGTTTTCTTCTAACTTTTTCAGTTAATTGTCCACCTTCATCATAGCCTACATATCCTGGAGGTGCACCGATTAATTTGGAAACAGTATGTTTCTCCATATACTCTGACATATCCACACGAATCAAAGCTTCTTCTGTACCGAATAATTCTTCAGCTAAAGCCCTCACTAGCTCTGTTTTACCAACACCTGTTGGACCAACAAAGATAAAGGAGGATGGTTTACGTTTCTTTCTAAAGTCAGAACGGTTACGTCGAACAGCTTTAGATACAGAAATAATGGCTTCATGTTGACCAATTACGCGTTCATGAAGACGATTCTCTAATTTCAGTAAGCGTTCAGCTTCTAATTCAGTAATACGCTGTACTGGGATCTTAGTCCATGATTCTATAACATGAGCAATATCTTCGATGGTAATATCCACATCATTACATTGATTTTCAATGGCCTTGATTTGCTCTTGGATTTTGATTTCATTCATTCTCAGCTGAGCAACCTTTTCGTAATCATCAACTGCTGCAGCTTCATCTTTTTCTAACTGAATTTTGTTATAATCTTCTTTAAGTGCTTCTAACTCAACAAGACCTTGATTCTTTAAATTGGCTCTTGAACCAGCTTCATCAATAACATCGATGGCTTTATCTGGTAAGAAGCGGTCTGTGATGTAGCGTTCAGATAAATTAACTGCTGCATCTATAATGTCATCAGAAATGATAACGTGATGGTATTTCTCATAATAATCTTTAATGCCCTTTAATATCTCAATGGATTCTTCGATATTTGGTTCATCTACGATAACAGGTTGGAAACGTCTCTCCAAAGCTGAATCTTTTTCGATATGCTTACGATACTCTTCAAGAGTTGTAGCACCGATGATCTGAACCTCACCACGAGCGAGAGCTGGTTTGAGGATGTTGGCAGCATTCATGGCACCACCATGAGCTTCACCAGCACCTACTATATTATGAAGTTCATCGATAACAAGAATAACATTACCTGCTGCGCTTGCTTCTTTGAGAATAGACTTCATACGAGATTCAAACTGACCTCTAAATTGAGTTCCAGCTACAACAGCTGTTAGATCTAATAGGTAAATCTCAGCATTATAAAGTTTGGCAGGGACTTTCTTCTCAGCAATTCGTACAGCTAAGCCTTCAGCAATAGCTGTCTTACCAACACCAGGTTCACCGATAAGAACAGGATTGTTCTTGGAACGACGGTTTAAAATTTGAATAACACGGTCGATTTCTCGATGACGACCTACAATGCGGTCTACGCCGCCTGTTTTTGCTTTCGCTGTTAAGTTAATGCCAAAAGAATCTAGATGCTTACGGCTTTTAGAAGGTTTTGGTCTTTTTTTTGTTTTTATATCAGGTCCCTCATTATCCTTAGTATCATCTGAATTAGTAATGTTAAATGCATCATTGGAGCCATCACCACCTGTAAAGGCGCTGAACATCTTTGAAAAAGGATTAGATGATTGATCATCATCATCCCCCATATCTGCTAATTCATCCATGTTGACATCCATATCATTGAACATAGACATCATTTGGGTATTAAGGTTGTTGATATCATCTTCTGACATACCAGATTGCTTCATTAAATGATCCATTGGAGATATGCCTTGTTTTTTCGCGCATTCCATGCAGAGTGCCAAAGGTTGTTGTTTGCCGTTGACAATTTTATTTATGAAGATGACAGCAATGTTATTATTACACACTTGACATTTCATCATATTGATCAACTCCGTCTATTTATAATCTATATTAAACAGAATTAAATAATTACTTTGGGGTGAGTAATTATTTATATTTTATTTATTAAATCAGAATATATGAATCTACTAATATATTCTGATTGTATTAGAACTAGTATAACACTTTTAAATTATTATGTCTATTGCTAACAATTTCTATATTATATATTGTAGACTAAGGAAATGTTATTTAATATTATTAAATTATATTATTCGGTTTAAGTAATAAATGTGCAGCTTGACCTCATTGTTAGTTATAATTTTACCAAAAAAAGAAGTGCTTTATGTCTAATTTGAGGAAGCGTTTTTGCTCCCCATTTTTACATATGCTTAAATAGCTGAATCACCACATTTTATAAGCTTATTGTTAGTTGTTTAACGTTAAAAAGTTAACCAATGTAAAATATGTATTACTATTGAAAAGGGGAGTAGTCTTGTTATATAATAGTAGTAAGATTTATTTTGTTATACTTTTATCATAATGTGAGTACTTTATTCACTACTAACTTTTCACCAATGCTTGACTATCTCGTACAAGTATCTTTCTTTATATCCAAACTTAATGATCTCATTTATTATGGCTCTTTATTCACGTAACTATGCTTATCATCCCAGAATTGGCCTATCAAGTGTATATACCCAAAATTACAGACTTATACCTATTATTAATGAAGAATGCTATCAGCTATATATTGAACTTAACATGACATGCTCTGTAACAGTAGGTTCAAAGGCGTTTTGTTTTATGCGCAAGTTGATACATTGACAAAGCTAAGTATAGGGGTCAAGAATTCTTTGATCACGGTACTTTTCTTAGTCATATAATAAAGTTCAAAGGAATAAGTAATTAATATCACACCAGGCAATTAGTCTGGTGAAAATGTATGAAGGGGGCACAAAGATGGAAGAAATCATGGAATGCATCCAAAAAAGAAGCAAGTTATTGTACGACATTAACTGTATCAAACATTATATAGAGGGAGGTGACTATGACAAGAGTTTAAAAGAAGCATGGCATAGGTACAATAATGAACTGGAAGAAGTCAACAATAGAATCTCAGAATATGTAAAGCCTCATTATAGTGAGCTTTATGAACAAAAATCCAAATTAACTAGTGAAATTAAAGAACATAAAAATGAAATCAAAAAACTCAAAGAGCAAATAGAATATATCGACACCTTAATGATGGAAACAGAGGCTTGAGAATACATTAGAGCGTTGCAATTAAGGAGGAAATAGGATGGAAGTAAAAAGCACTTGTAATTGTAAAGAAATGAGTGAAGAGGAAAAAAGAAAGCTCCTTGATGAATTTATTGAGGACTATAAAGATAAGGAAGGAAGCCTTATACAGGTTCTCCATATTGCACAAGGGATTTATGGCTTCTTACCAATGGAGCTACAAAAATATATCGCTGAGCAAATGAATAAACCAGTGTCTGAGGTCTCAGGTGTTGTTAGCTTTTATTCTTATTTTACGACACAACCTCGCGGTGACTATACCATCCGTGTATGCTTAGGAACAGCTTGTTATGTACGTGGTGGTAAGAAAATTTTAGACCGTTTAAAAGACATCCTAGGTATTGATGTGGGGGAAACGACAGAGGACAATAAGTTCACCCTTGAAGTCATGCGCTGTATTGGAGCTTGTGGATTAGCACCTGCCATTACAATTAATGATGTTGTTTACAAGCAAGTTAATCCGGATAAGCTAAAGGATGTTTTAAACCAATTTTAAGTAAAAGGAGAAGTTGTGTATGGCTAAAATAACATCAAAAAAAGAACTTAAGACGATTAAAGAAGAGTTCCTTGGTAAAAAGAATAGATATAAATACGTACTCAATGTGTGCTTTGGGGGAGGGTGTTTATCATCTAATTGTGAAGCAGTTAAAGACGCATTGGTAAAAGAGTTGGAAAATTGTGAATTATTAGACGAAGTTTTAATTAACCAAACTGGGTGTATTGGAGCTTGTGATTTGGGACCATCCATTCTTGTTGAACCTGATAATACCTATTATATTAAATTAGATCCAGAAGACGTAGGTGAAATCGTTAAGCGTCATATCATTGATGGGGAGATCGTTAGAGAAAAATGTTATTATGATCCAAACAAAGATGAATTTATTCCCTGCATCAATGATATTGAGTTCTTTAAACGACAAGAAAAGATTGTTTTAAAGAACTGTGGTGTCATCGATTACGGCTCAATTGATGGGTATATAGCTAATGATGGCTATGGTGCATTAGCGAAAGCTGTAACAGATATGTCTCCTGAAGAAGTTATTGATGTAATGAAGGAATCCGGTTTAAGAGGACGTGGCGGTGGAGGTTTCCCAACAGGCTTAAAATGGTCCTTTGCTTATAAAGCAAAAGGTGATCAAAAGTATGTTATTTGTAATGCTGATGAAGGTGATCCAGGTGCATTTATGGATCGAAGTCTACTGGAAGGTGATCCACATGGGATCATTGAGGGGATGGCATTAGCTGGTTATGCTGTAGGAGCATCAATGGGGTATGTATATGTTCGGGCGGAATACCCTATTGCTATAGAAAGATTAGAAAAAGCAATTAAAGATGCTAAAGAATACGGTCTCTTAGCTGGACCTTTATTTGGTTCAGACTTTACATTTGATTTAGAGATTAGAATTGGTGCTGGAGCTTTTGTGTGTGGTGAAGAAACAGCTTTGATACACTCAATAGAGGGCAAGCGAGGAGAGCCACGTCAAAAACCTCCATTCCCAGCTAATTCAGGTTTATTTAATAAACCAACAGTAATTAATAATGTTGAAACTTATGCTAATGTTCCTAAAATTATATTCAATGGAGCTGAGTGGTTTAAAGGTTTCGGAACGGAGAAGAGTCCAGGTACTAAAGTATTTGCTTTAGCAGGTGCAGTTCGAAATACAGGTATTGTTGAAGTGCCAATGGGAATTAGCTTAGGAGATATTATATATGATATCGGCGGTGGCATTAAAAATGATAAGAAGTTTAAAGCTGCTCAAACAGGAGGTCCATCAGGCGGATGTTTAACTCAGGAATCATTAAACGTACCGGTGGATTATGATTCATTGAAAGAGTTAGGCTCCATTATGGGATCTGGTGGTCTTGTCATCATGGACGAAGATAACTGTATGGTGGATGTAGCCAGATACTTCATGGACTTCGTACAAGAAGAATCTTGTGGTAAATGCGTACCTTGTCGTTTAGGGACGAAGCGTATGTTAGAGATTCTCGAGCGTATTACCCGGGGTGAAGGCGAAGAAGATGATATTAATAAATTAGTAGAGTTAGGAGACATGATTAAAGAATCAGCCTTATGCGGTCTAGGTCAAACAGCACCTAATCCAGTAATAAGTACTCTTAAGCACTTTAAACATGAATATGAAGAGCATATTCAAGATAAGAAGTGTACTGCAGGAGCGTGTGGTGACATGTTCTTATCACCTTGTGAGAATGCTTGTCCAGCTGGTATTAATGTACCTGGATATATTGCATTGATCGCAGCTAATCGCGTTAAAGATGCTTATGATTTAATTCGCCAAGAAAATCCATTCCCGGCAGTTTGTGGTCGTGTTTGTACTCATCCCTGTGAGTATAAATGCCGCCGTGCTCAATTAGATGAGCCTATTGCTATTGCTGATTTAAAACGTTATGCTTCTGATGTTGTACTTAAAGAAGGTATTCCTTCATCGAATGATCGGTATGCATATAATGGTAAATCCATAGCAGTAGTTGGTGCTGGTCCATCCGGATTATCCTGTGGTTATTACTTAGCACGTTTAGGTTATGATGTAACGGTTTATGAGCAGCAAGAAGTAGCTGGTGGTATTTTAGCATTTGGTATTCCAGAGTATCGTCTACCAAAAGCTATGTTAGATAAAGAGATAAAAGCTATTGAACAAGAAGGCGTTAAGATTAAGCTTGGCGTTGAAGTAGGTAATGATATATCTTTTGAAGAGTTACGTGAGCAGCATGAGGCTGTTTTTGTAGCAACAGGTACACAATTCTCCAATAAGATAGGTATTGATGGGGAAGAGTTAGACGGTGTTTATTATGGATTAGATTTCTTAAGAGATGTAAATACAGGCAAAGAAACAGTTGTTGGTAAGAAGGTGGCGATAATCGGTGGTGGTAATACAGCCATTGATGCTTCCAGGGTAGCATTACGTTTAGGTGCAGAAGAAGTACATATCCTTTATCGTCGTCGTAAGAAGGATATGCCTGCTGATTGGCGTGAAATCGAAGAGGCTGTTGAGGAAGGTATACAAATACATACAATGATTAAGCCTGTTTCAATCGAAGGTGAAGATGGAAAGGTTAAGAGTATTAAGATGCAAAAGATGATTCTTGGTATGTTTGACCGTTCAGGTCGTCGTCGTCCAGTTGAAGTGGAAGGTCAAGTCTATGCAATGGAATTTGATATGATCATTCCCGCAATTAGCCAATACAGTGATTTACCGTTTATTAAGAAAGAAGAAGTAGAAACAACTAAATGGGGAACCTTCGTGGTTGATGATGATACTATGATGACCAATCTTGACGGTGTATTCGCAGGTGGCGATGTTGTACGTGGACCAGATACAGTGATTCAAGCTATTGCAGATGGTAAGAAAGTAGCTGAATCCATTGATATGTATCTTGGAGGAGAAGGTGTATTGAATAAAGGTCCAGAGATTGAGATACCATCACCTGTTGACTATGCAGAAGTTGTTGAGCATGACCGATTCCCAATGAATGTTCTTGACCCAGAAGACCGAAGCGATAACTTTGATGAAGTAGTATACGGATTCCACAGATTAAACGCAATTGCAGAGTCTATGCGATGTCTGCGCTGTGACAGAAGATAAGGAGGAGGATATTATGATTAATGTTACGATCAATGGAAACCAGTATGAAGTTCCAGAAGGTATTAATATATTAGAAGCTGCCAAGCTGAATGGCATTCTCATCCCTAATTTCTGTTATTTAGAAGGCGTTCATGAATGTGGTTCCTGTAGAATATGTGTTGTTGAAGTAGAAGGAGCAAGAACTTTACAAGCTTCTTGTATTACGAAAGTGACAGAGGGAATGGTCATTAAGACCAATACAGAGAAAGTAAGAAAAGCTAGAAAACTACTCTACGAGTTGATGTTATCTGATCATAATAAAGAATGTTTAAGTTGTAGAAGAAATGGTAGTTGTGAGCTTCAAGACCTAGGTGAACTATTGCAAGTGGATGAAGTTCGCTTCGAAGGAGAGCAATCAAAAGCTAATGTAGAATTCTCTAACCCCTCTATCTATAGAGATATGTCTAAATGTATCTTATGTAGACGCTGTGAAACTGTCTGTAATGAGATTCAAGGAGTTGGAGCCATTAGCAGCCAAAATCGCGGGTTCCAAACGACTATAAGTCCAAGTGGCAATTTTGAATTGGCTAGTGTTAACTGTGCTTATTGTGGTCAATGTACTTTAGTTTGTCCTGTAGGTGCTTTAATGGAGGTAGATTCCACAAAGGCAGTATGGGATGCACTAAGTGATGACAGTAAACGAGTTATCGTTCAAACAGCACCAGCCATTAGGGCTGCTCTTGGAGAAGAATTTGACTATGAACCAGGCACTCTTGTAACAGGGCAAATGGCTGCTGCATTAAGAAGAATGGGCTTCGATGATATTTTTGATACCAACTTTGCAGCAGACTTAACCATCCTTGAAGAAGGTACTGAGTTCCTAACAAGAATGGGCAATCTATTAGCAGGTGAGGATATCAAAATTCCTATGATTACAAGTTGCTCACCAGGATGGATCAAATATATTGAGAATCACTTCCCCGATTTACTGGGTCATTTATCAACGTGTAAATCACCTCATATGATGTTGGGGGCAGTAGCTAAATCCTATTATGCAGAGAAGTTAGAAAAGGACCCTAAAGATATCTTTGTTGTATCTGTTATGCCTTGTACAGCGAAGAAATTTGAGATAACAAGGGAAGAAATGATCAATGATGTAGATGCTGTTCTTACGACAAGAGAATTAGCTAAGATGATTAAAGAAGCAGGTATTGACTTTAAGAATCTTCCTGAAGAAAAATTCGATATTCCTTTTGGAATCTCTTCTGGTGCTGCAGATATATTTGGTACAACAGGTGGTGTTATGGAGGCGGCTCTTCGTACAGTTTATGAAATCATAACTGGTGAAGAATTACCATTCAAGAACCTTCATGTAGAGCCTATAATGGGTCTAGAGTCTATTAAGGAAGGTGCCATTACTTTTGAGAACACCGCCGATGATTGGAAAGCTTTAGAAGGAAAAACAGTTCGAGTAGCTGTAGCCAGCGGGTTGGATAATGCTAGGGTACTGCTCGAGCAAATTAGAGAAGGTACATCACCTTATCAATTTATTGAGATCATGTGTTGTCCAGGTGGTTGTATAAGTGGTGGAGGTCAACCACGACCAACCAATGCTGAAATCAGACAAAAGCGTCTTGAAGCGATTTATCGTGAGGATGAGAATAAAGATCTACGTAAATCACATGATAATCCACTTCTTATGAAATTGTACGAAGATTATTTAGAAAAGCCAAACAGTCATGTGGCACATAATATTCTTCATACACACTATGTGGATCGTGGTCGATATAATGAAAAAGTGAATACAGATGAGTAATAAGAAAGAGCGGTCGAGGGACCGCTCTTTTCTTCACTACATTAAGTGACTGAATATTATCCATCCTGACTCAATAAAAGCCAATCTGGCTTCTTTTTTACATTTTTTATCCAAGCGTAATCTCCTCATCTATTGCGTACTTAAGCACTTTGATAATCTAATAAACTAGTATATAATATGGGAAAGGATTGAACGTGATTCTATTATGACGGAGGTTTCATGATGATAGAAAAGGATAGGGGTTCTACTCACTCCAATAGAGTTTATGAATTTAGTAAAAGATTTTCTGAAGTATATACGATTCCTAAGTTTGTAGCAGTGGGAATTAATAAGGCAGAGGAGAAATGGAGTTTTTGGGAGCATCTGCATCACTCCAATGAATATGTTTATATAAGAAAAGGGGCAGTGAAATATTGGTGTGATGACCAAGAACATATTGCACATGCAGGAGACTTTTATATCATCCATCCTGGTCAAAAACATAGGGAAGTAAGTTATATAGAACCCTTAGAATTTATCTATTTGAAATTTAGATATAAGCAAATGGATCAATTAAGTCATCCTCAAGAGCAAATCATCAGAAATGCTGATAAAGATATTGTAACCTTAATGGAACAGATCATTATTGAACTAGAAGAGCAAGAACTCGGTACGAAACAAATAGTAGAAGCTATTATTTTACAATTAATTTGGCGTGTCAAAAGAAGATTAAACCTAAACAATGATTGTGATCAGGTAAAAATTGATAGCAAAAATATTATCGTTCAGGAAGCTATTGAATATATTAAAAGTCATCAACATGAGAAGATTACAGTCAAGCAGATTGCAGAAAACTGTAATGTATCTACAGATTATTTGGCCCATATTTTTAAAGAAATCACAGAGTTTTCACTTCTGCAATATGTGGATCATATTAAAATGGATGAAGCAAGTATAATGCTATTGAATACGGATATGAACATCAGACAAATTGCGTATGAATTAGGTTATAATGATGCTTTATATTTCTCAAAGAAATTCAAGAAATTCTTTAAGCTTTCTCCAACTGACTATCGAAAACAGAATATGCCATAAGGTCAACAGAATAAGCCATTTTCTTTCCTAAAGGTAGATGTATAATTATTTTAATGATTGTTCACCTACTTTTGGGTTTATTAACAAAAATCATTTTTAAACCCTAGATGTAGAAAAAAATATTAAACACTAAAGGATATAAAGTGTATTGAACGGGGGATATAAATGATTAATAATTTCTCTTGCTCCTCTTCATGGAATGTGCATAAAGCTGAGATGAAAGATTTCTCAGGATATGATATGTTAAAAGAAATTAAAGAGTTAGGCTTCAATCAAGTGGAGTTAAACTATAATGTAACTGAACAAATGATAAGAGAGATGTATCCACTTATCGAATCAGGACAAATGACGGTTTCAAGCTTACATAATGTATGTCCAAAAGCATCACCAGAATTTGGACCATCTTCAGTATTTTTAGGGTTTGAGGATAATGACAAAAGGAGACAAGCCATTGAATATACCATTAGAACTGTTGAATACGCAAACAGGTTGGATGCAGAAGCCATTGTCATTCATTCAAGTAAAGTTATTGTATGTCCAGAAGATGATGGGTATTATAATGATAAGCTTCGTCGGGTATATCTTAATGATGGAGTAGAGTCTCAAGCATACAGTCAATTATTTGAAGAAGCTATTTCACTTAGGCAGAGATTTAATTTAGTACATACAGAATTAATAATCAATAGTTTAGAAGAGATATGCAACTATATGGCTAAGAAGAACATACATGTGAAATTAGGGTTGGAGAATAGAGCCAATTACCATGAAATACCTAACTCCGATGAATATGAAATGATTTTCACAGGTTTACAAGGAGCACCTGTTTATATGTGGTATGATATTGGACATGGAGAAATGTTAGACAGGTTAAAGACTTTTGATGGGCACAAAGTACTGGAAAAATATAAGGATAAATTGTTAGGGGTTCATATTCATGATCTTAATGAGAACTTTGAGGATCATTTTGCTCCTTATACGAAAAGCAACGTATTGGATAATTATCTTGAATACATTCATACTGCTCAGATTAAAGTTCTAGAGCTCTGTCAATACAATACACCTGAGATGATAAAAAGTGGAGTAAGTGAACTTATACGAAGGCTCAATTAAAAGAGAGTATGGAAGTGTACATCACCTTATCAATTTATTGAAATCATGTGTTGCCCAGGTGGCTGTTTAAGCGGTGGAGGGCAGATTTCTTAGAAAAACCAAATAGCCATGTGGCACATGAAATTCTTCATACACACTATGTGGATCGTGGTCGATATAATGAAAAGGAGAATGATTAAAAATACCAGATTTAAATTTTGGGAGAAAGGCTTGATACATGATTAAAAAAGAGGTATAATGAACTATAATTTTATATATAAGGGGAGCTTGTGTAATCAGGCTGAGAGTACATCTAATACGATGTAGACCCTCTAACTTGTATGGGTAATGCCAGCGTAAGGAAAATATTATGACCGTGTTTTTAAAACGTGTTGCCTTTGGTAGCGCGTTTTTTCTTTTGTCTTGGATTTCCCTGACTTATTTAGTGGTATTCCTTTTATATAAAATTTTAATATGAGATATAGAGAGGGAGATCATTTTTGAATAGTGCAGTTATTATTGCAATTCTACTGACAAGTGCAGTCTTTTTCGTTAGCATACGTCAGCTCATTGGCATTCAATTTAATGCTAGATTACTGACACGTGTAGGACTTGTTTCCGCATTGACCATGGTGTTATACACCATTAAACTCGTACCCTTTCCACAGGGCGGAGGATGTAGTTTACTTTCAATTTTACCTATTATGCTTTTAGCCGTATTATTCGGCACAGAGGAGGCTTTATTATCAGCCATTGTCGTTGCATTCTTAAAAATTATTGTGCAGCCACCCTATTTTATCATGCAACTGCCTCTTGATTATTTTGGGGCTATGATGGCAGTAGCGTTTGTGCCGATGTTTGGAACGAAGAGTAAAGTGAAACTAGGGTTAGGTGCAGGACTTGCAGTGACATTATCAACATGTTTTAGTATTCTTTCAGGGATTATCTTTTTTGGAGAATTTGCTCCTGAAGGAATGAATACTTGGTTGTATTCAATAGTTTATAATGTAACAGGTTATGGTGTTGAAGCTGCCTTAAGTGTTTTAGTGTTATTATTGCTATCAGCTAATAATTTTGCTAAGTTAAGCGTTTTAAGAAAGAAGGTGATTTAATGACCTTTTCATGGCGTTTAGTAAATGATCAACGTGTTCAGGCTTATTATGAAAAATATTTAGATCATCCATTTGTAAAAGGGCTGGGAGAAGGTACATTGTCACGTGATAGATTTAAACAGTACCTTATTCAAGACTCGCTGTACTTAAAGGACTATGGTAAAGTCTATGCTGGTGCATTTCTGTTGGTGGACCGGATTGAAGATTTACAGTTCTTGCACAGTTGCATCGGTGTGGTGGTTTCTGATGAAACCAATATGCATACCCAGTATTTGATGGATTATGGTCTAGATGTTTATAAAGTGGATAAGGACCCGGTTTTGCCAGAGAATAGAGCTTATCTAGATTACATGCTGAGTTTCTTACCAACAGGGAATGTGAAAGAAATATTTATGTCAGCATTGCCATGTACCCTTACCTATGAACATATCGGGAAAGCGCTTAAAGAAGGTTATAAAGATAACTTGGAAAGTAACTATTACAAGGCGTGGATAGAAGCTTATGCAGGAAAAGAATTTGAAGAGTTTAGTTTGGAATCTTGTCGATTATTGGATCGGATTTGTGAAGGTATTTCTAAAGAGGAAGAAGAACATCTTATTCAGATCTTTTTGACATCCTGTGAATATGAAATGGCTTTTTGGGATATGAGCTATAAAATGAATGAAGGAGAATACTCATGTTAAAAAAAATGATGACAAATCTTAGAGAAAAAACGCCTCTAGTTCATAATATCACCAACTATGTAACAGTAAATGATTGCGCTAATATGGTTTTAGCAACAGGAGGCGCACCTTTGATGGCAGATGATGCGAAAGAAGTTGAGGAGATTGTAGCCATTAGTAGTGCTCTTTATTTAAACATTGGTACACTTAATACAAGAACAGTAGAGTCCATGCTGTTAGCAGGTAAAAAAGCAAATGCCCTAGGAAAACCTATCGTTTTAGATCCTGTTGGAGTGGGTGCTTCTACACTGCGTAATGAAACAGCAGGTCGCTTATTAGAGCATTTTAAAATTGCTGTTATTAAAGGAAATAGTTCAGAAATTCGTGCCCTTTATAACAATGCAAAAACAACCAGTGGTGTGGATGTTCAAGAGGAAGATATGATAACCGATGATACATTGAACTCATCTATTACCTTTGCAAAAAAAGCTGCTTTAAAGTTTGGTAGTATTGTTGTGATCACCGGTTCATTGGATATTATCACTGACGGTAAAAAAGTGGCATTGTGCCGAAATGGACATACATTAATGGCACGAATAACAGGAACAGGCTGTATGCTTGGTAGTATGATTGCTACATATTGTGGTGGACAACCTGATGAAGTTTTTGAAAGTACAGTACATGCCATTGTTCATATGAGCTTTGCTGGCGAAAAAGCTGCCGCAAAAGTATTGGAACGTGAAGAGGGAACCGGTCATTTCAGAATGTATCTCATAGATGAGGTTAGCTTAATGACAGAAGATCAACTAGAAGAAGGTGTACGTGTTGAATACTTTGAAGAATAAATTAGGACTATACTTAGTAACAGATCGTTCATGGGCTGATGAAAAAGGTCTATGCCAACAGGTTGAAGCCAGCCTTAAAAATGGTGTAACATTTCTGCAATTACGAGAAAAGGATTTAGCAAAGGAAAAATTTTTAGTATTAGCCAAGGAAATGAAGAACATTGCCAAGGATTATCAAGTGCCCTTCGTTATCAACGATGCTGTTGATATTGCCCTTGCCTGTGATGCAGACGGTGTACACATTGGACAAGAGGATGATGATGTCGTTAAGACCCGAGAACGCCTTGGTGAAGGGAAGATACTTGGAGTCTCTGTAGGCACAGTTGATGAAGCAGTTAAAGCGGTTAAAGAAGGTGCTGATTATTTAGGGGTTGGTGCTATGTTTCCAACCATGACAAAAGATGATGCATCAGCCATTGCCTTTGATACACTCCGTGGAATTTGCGATGCAGTTGATGTACCTGTTGTTGCTATTGGAGGTATTAATAGTGACAATATTAAAGAACTTAAAGGCGGTGGTATATGTGGTGTTGCAGTCGTATCGGCGATTCTTGCAAAGGAGGATTGTGGAGCTGCAGCAGAGGAGTTACGAAATAAATGCGATGTTCTATTTAGTGAAGTGAGGGATAACGAGTGAAAAAAGTATTAACAATTGCAGGATCAGACTGTAGTGGTGGTGCAGGGATTCAAGCAGATTTAAAAACGATTATGGCTCATGGTTGTTATGGGATGAGTGTCATTACTGCATTAACAGCTCAAAATACAACAGGTGTTTATGGTATAGAAGAATGTACAACAGCTTTTGTAAAAAATCAAATGGATTGTGTGTTTACGGATATACCACCCGACAGTGTTAAAATTGGTATGGTGGCATCAAAAGACATTATTGAAACCATTGCTGAGGGGTTAAAGAAGTACCAGCCTAAGCATATGGTAGTTGATCCAGTGATGGTTGCAACTTCTGGTAGTTTATTATTGGAAGAGTCAGCTATGACAGCTCTATGTTCAAGGTTGCTGCCATTAGCAACGGTGATAACACCTAATTTATATGAAGCAGCCTTGTTAAGTGATATGACCATTCAAACCACAGATGATATGATGAAAGCAGCTAAAAAGATAAGTGAAATGGTGAATGGGAGTATATTAATTAAAGGTGGTCATCTAGAAGAACACGCCAATGATTTACTTTATTCAGATGGTCAATACTATTGGATTGAAGGGCATAGAGTAGATAATGCCAATACCCATGGAACAGGCTGTACACTTTCCTCTGCTATTGCTAGTAATCTTGCCTTAGGATATAGTTTAGAAGAGTGTGTTCGACGTAGTAAATCATTTATCACAGGAGCTATTGAAGATCAGATGGATCTAGGTAAAGGTCGTGGACCATTGAACCATTGCTACCAGATTATACAAGCGATGAATAAATGATAGAGTGATATATATAAGTAGATAAGAGTTAATATTAATAAAAGAGCGATGGGAAGATCGCTCTTTTTTTAATAAGAGAAACCAACTAATAGAATGGTCAGGCTTTATTCAAATCTCGATAATTTCCAGGTGTGATGCCTTCTATTTTCTTGAACCTTCTTATAAAGCTGGAAACATTAAAATATCCCACGTATTCTGCAATCATTTTCAATTGAAGGTCTGTAGTTACTAACATGTTTTTAGCTTTATTAATTCTTAACTCAATTACATAATCTGAAATTTTATATCCTGTACTATTTTTAAAGACTTGGCATAGGCTTGCTGATGACATATTGAAGTGTGAAGCCATTTGTTCAGTTGAAAATAAAGGATCATCGTATTTAGTTTCTATATAGTTAATCATCTTTTGGGTCTGATTATTGGACTTTATCTGTTTACTTCTTTTTACCATTTTACAAATCTCAATACTAAAGGATTTTATGGTATCTACTAATTCTTCTAGAGTATCAAATTCTACTATAGTGAAGATGTCAGGAAAAAGTTTGTCGTTAGTAATGGAGGATTTTTCTAAAGTATCTACTGTTTCTCCTATTTCATGAATCATATCATAACAAATTCCTCTAGCGATAAAGATAGGCGTGTTATTGTCTTTTAAGTAGTTAACAATGTTGGATAATATATTATCTAATTTAGAAATATCACCTAGCTTTATGATATTTTGAAGAATATGTATTTGCTCATGAGGATATAGATCATTGCAATATTGTTTGGGTGCAATTTCTTCAAAGGTTATTACTTGATTATTACCTTTAACTACACGGTAGTCAACAGCTGTTGAAGCTTCCATGTAAGATTTTGGTATAGAATTAGTTCCTTCACATGGGCTACCTATACCTATTGTGGAGGAAATGTTATAACTACTTAATAAATTTATTTGCAGTTTCTCAAGTTCGGTTTTAAATATAACTACATCATTTGTTTTAATTGTAGATATAAGAATAAGCTTATTATGCTCTACATGCTCTAATGAATAGGTATTAAAAAGAGTTAGAGCATTTTCGATGAGAGGGGCAAGGTGATTTTTTATCTCATTAGATATCTTTTTAAAATAAAAGATACTAATAACAAAATTTGAATTAGTAAACTGCACGTTACAATGCTTTAAGTCATTGTTCAAATGTTGGATTTGACTGTAATCGCCTCGAAGAAGCCTTATAAATATAAAGTTTTTGGTTGGAATAACATTATTATCAACCTTCAGCTTTAATTCTTTATTTTTCTCTGCAAGATATTCAATTGTCTTTTGTACGGAATCTAATTCATCTACTGGGTTATAGGCATCAGAAACATTAATGATTTTCTGAGACAAATTTTTTAACTGATATATAGGGTAATAATTTGTACGCATAATGTAGTAGATGACAAGTCCCCCAAGGATAGTAATCAGAATGATACTATAAACGAACTTAGATTGGGTTGATATAACTTTATTCATAATGGTTTTATAAGGTACAACGGAGATATATGACCATCCAGTCTCCGATGATTTAACTTTTGATGCTATGTATTCTGTATTATTCCATGTCAGTTGTTTTGTCTTAGGAGCGCTTTCATATCCAGTATAAAAGGTCCTAAATATTTCAGATTGTAAATAATCAGCATCATAAGACTGAGATACGATTTCGTTATTTTTATCAAGTATAATTGTATTCATATCATTATAAGATTCAATGCTATTGATAAGCTTATTAAACTGGTTTTCATTTACTAACACCAAAACTGTACCATAAGGATTTACACCATCATTTGAAAGTGGATAGATAAATGTGAATAAATTCATGTCCAATGTTCCAGTATAGGTTACGCTTTCTACTGGACGTAAAGAAAATTCCTTAGCATTATTGATGTCATATTTAAATTGTTCCAAAGACCAGTTTTCATAGTCATATAAGTATGTTTTGAAAGAGTCAATTTGACATGATGTTTTAGAGGAATAGATATAGGTATCACCATGATAGTATAAAAAGATTTCATAGATAAACGGATTTGTTACTGTGAAATTCATAAGCTCTTTTTTTATTTCTAGAGCTTTAACGGGGTTGTCGATTAGAGAGAATGGTTTTAAATCAGTGTTAAGGTTCAGCTGATTACTTGTACTATCCAGCTGAACAATTTGAAAGTCGATAATATTTTTCAGTTTATTGATATGATCAACATTATTAAGCATAGCTTCTTCACTTAAAGTCTTGATGGAGTGAGTGTATGTGTATGCTCCAAGAAGCAAAATTGGCAAACTTAAAAGTAGTAAATAGGAAGCCAAAAACTTATAAAAGATTGGTGATTTTTTCATTGTCAACATAGTATCACTCCTGTAGAAATTAATAATGTGTAGTAATTATACCATGATTTCCTAATTCATTGTTGAGTATATGGTAATTTTTAATAAATGCATATGGGTTTAATAAATGCATATTATCTCAAAGAAAATAAGCGTATTGCTTACTTTTCAAGGGTTGTCAGGAAGTTTACTAAATTGGAGCATACTTGATAGATAACTGTTGATTTACTTTTCTTGAGTACATTCATTATAATAAACACCATAAGCAGCTGCTAAGTTATAACTAAGCTATATGTCCTATAAAGTTAAAAAAGATTTTTTGGATTATTTAGTAGTTAGGGGGAAGAGATGAAGGTTATAAGTTTAAACGAAAATAAAAATAGGCATATATTCTTTTCGAAGAAGACTTTCATTACGTTAAGAAAAGATTATCAACTATACCTCTTTTTATTACCGGGTATTATTTATTTTATTATTTTTCATTACATACCTATGTATGGTGTACAAATTGCCTTTAGAGATTTTATTGATATCAAGGGGATATGGGGAAGCCCTTGGGTAGGATTAAAGCACTTTGAAAGATTTATATCATCCTATCAGTTCTGGAGATTGATGATCAATACATTGGGGATAAGTTTTTATCAGCTTGCTGCAGGTTTTCCTATACCTATTCTTTTAGCACTGATGTTGAATCAAACTGTCAACAAAAGGTTTAAAAAGGTTGTGCAAACAGTCACTTATGCACCTCATTTTATTTCAATAGTTGTTTTGGTGGGGATGATTCAGATGTTTTTATCTCCGAGGAATGGTTTTGTTAATGTTATGCTAATGGCATTAGGAAAAGATCCTATAGTCTTTTTAGCAAAAGCAGAGTGGTACAAAACAATTTACGTTCTATCTGGTATTTGGCAGGGGGCTGGATGGGGTTCGATTATTTATCTTGCAGCATTAGCAGGAATTAATATTGAACTATACGAAGCCGCCAAGGTTGATGGAGCATCAAAGTTTCAAATTATTAGACATATTGATATACCAGGTATAATGCCAACTGCAGTTATTCTCTTGATATTAAGTCTTGGGCGGATAATGAATGTTGGTTTTCAAAAAGCTTACCTACTTCAAAACGATATGAATCTTAAGTCTTCTGAGATTATTTCCACCTATGTATATAAGGTGGGGCTTATCGAAGCACAATACAGCTATTCAGCTGCAATTGGTCTATTTAATACAATCATTAATATTATTTTACTTGTATCAGTGAATCGATTGGCTAAGAAACTAACTGAGACAAGTCTATGGTAGGGAGGAAAGCAATGAAGACGATTTCTATTAAACGATCACGTGAAGATATAATTTTTGATACAATGAATTACTTTCTTTTGTCTTTAGCGTTAATAGTTGTTTTATATCCCTTGTACTTTATAATTATTGCATCGATTTCAAATCCTGTTGCTGTCCAAAGTGGTAAGGTTATATTTGTACCGGTGCAAGTAACCTTTGAAGGATATAAAAAGATTTTTGAATATAAAGATATATGGATTGGTTATAGAAATACATTAATGTATACTTTTCTTGGAACGCTTATTAATATTTTTTTAACCATGTTAATGGCGTATCCATTATCCCGAAAGAAGTTTTCTGGTAAAAGAGTAGTCATGATCTTTCTAATTATTACAATGTACTTTAACGGTGGATTGATTCCCACTTATTTAGTGGTGAAGAATTTAGGTTTACTCAATAATTGGATGGTAATGGTGGTAGTAGGTGCCATCAATGTATTTAATGTCATCATCACTAGATCATTTATGGAAAATACCATACCTGAGGAGCTCTATGAAGCAGCTACAATTGACGGTAGCTCTCATTTTCAATATTTTTTTAAAGTCGTATTACCTCTTTCCAAAGCTATTATGGCTGTGCTAGCTTTGTATTATGGTGTAGCACATTGGAATGATTACTTTAAGGGGTTAATTTATCTAAAGGATAATAACTTATATCCTCTCCAGCTAATCCTACGAGGGATACTTGTTCAAAATGATGTAAGTGATACAATGATGGACATGGAAGATGCGGAAAGAAGACAAGCGCTAGTAGAATTAATGAAATATGGGCTAATTATTGTATCCAGTATTCCGGTATTAATTATTTACCCATTTATGCAAAAATACTTTATAAAAGGTGTAATGATTGGATCAGTAAAAGGATAGATAGTGCTGTATTTATCAAATAGGTGTAATGCTGCATGTATTTGATGATAATAAATAATTAAACAAACGAATGGGGGAAGTATAATGAAAAAAAAGTTGACAACAGTAATAAGCTTATGGATGTTTATGGTAATGGCAGTTGTAGGATGTACAAGTAACTCTGTTGACAATACTAATGCAGATGACTCTAATAGTAATCAATCAGTAAAGCAAGAAACAGAGCAAAAAGAGGATAATTTCAATAAAACTGGTTACCCAATTGTCAATGAAAAGGTTACTTTAAAAGTTTTAGGAACAGTTCAAGAAGGTTCTAGCGAAATCAATCCTATTCTTTATCAAGATCTTGAAGAAAAAACGAATGTGCACATTGAATGGGAAGCTGTTATTGAAGACGCATGGAAAGAGAAAAAGGGTCTGCTTTTTGCTAGTGGTGATTTACCAGACATCTTTATAGGAGCTGGTGTACTTAGTAATAGTGATGTGTTGAAATATGGTACTCAAGGGTTATTAGTTCCTATGGAGGGTTTAATCGATGAATATGGTTTAAATCTTACAAAAGTATTCGAAGAGCATCCTCAGGTTAAGTTGGCTTCGATAGCGCCAGATGGTCATATTTATGGAGGACCTTCATTTGATAGAGGGTTCCCGATAACAACTAGTGCTCCACTCTATATGAACAAAGAATGGTTAGATACGTTAAATTTAGAAGTACCAACAACAACAGAAGAATTTTATCATGTTCTAAAAGCCTTTAAAGAAAATGATCCAAATGGAAATGATAAATCAGATGAAATACCATTAACATTCAATAATAATAATATTTCTGATTTGTTTGGTTCCTTTGGTGTGGTTGATGATCATAAAACACATATAGCTGTAAATGATGGTAAAGTAGTTTATACGGCAGTATTGTCAGAATACAAAGAAGCGATAACGTACTTCAACAGGTTATTTCAAGAAGGGTTAATTGATCCAGAAGCGTTTACTCAAGATGGTTCTGTGCTAAAAGGTAAAACTAAAGGGGAAGAGAGAATTATTGGTGCATTTCAAAGTTGGAGAAGTACTGGTTGGAGAAGATCAGAAGAAGATAACGATTATGTAGCAATATCACCACTTGCTGGACCAAATGGCGATCAGTTATGGCCACTTATGGGAAGTAAGGTGGCAAGAGGAGGAGGAGTAATTACATCACAATGTGAGGTACCTGAGATAGCAATGAGATGGATTGATGCATTATATGAACCAGATTTTGCTGTCCAAGCGAGTTTACAGTATTACATTGGTGTTCATATGGAGAAGAATGATGATGACACACTTAGTATTACAAAAATTCCTGAACGAGGAAACAAGGAAGATGATAAGTACTTTCCTTGGAATGGACATAGAGTATTCGTTATGACTAAAAGTAATGGTGATAGATTTATTGACAAACCAGCACACATCATAGAAAAGCAAGAACTTGATCAATTATATAATGCTTATTATCCAGAAGAAACTTATCCGGATGTGTTCTTTACATTAGAGGAGAATGAAAGAATATCACAGTTATCAGCAGATATAAATACTTATGCTAATGAAAATTATGCAAGATGGATGATGGAAGGCGGTATAGATGAGGAATGGGATGATTATGTTGAAAAACTCTATGATATGGGGTTAGATGAATATATCAAAATCTATCAATCAGCGCTAGATAGATATAACTCATCTAAATAAATTACTTTAATAGCCAGTATTTATGCTGGCTATTAAATATTCGATATATAGATGTAAATGAGAGCAATATTAAATATACAAGGAGTGATGATATGGAATTCATTAAAAATGTGATAAATGAACCGGTTAATAATGTGCAACGCTTTTTAGATTTTAAAATAAATAAGCAAGATTTTATTAATGAAATGGATTTTATAATAAGTAAGATAGAAGAAATGAGTGAAGAGTTTTCAGATGATGTATTTCCATCAGCTGTAACAATGAAAAATAAATATTCGCAAGAATTTAATGGTGGTGGATGGACTCAAGGTTTTTGGAGTGGAATGATTTGGCTTGCTTATGAATGGACTGATGATGAAAAGTATAAAAAGATAGGTGAAAGCCATGTACAGAGTTTCAAAAAAAGATTAGATGGAAGACTTGGAATTGATCATCATGATTTAGGGTTTTTATATAGTTTATCATGCGTTGCACCTTATAAAATTAATGGTAATGAAGAAGCAAAAAAAGTTGCTATAGGTGCTGCGGATTACTTGAGTAGAAGGTATGTTAAATCTATAGGTATTATCGATAGGGGAAAAAGACCTGGTATTATTCCAGATGATGAATCTCAATTCATTATTGATTGTAGCATGAATGTGCATTTATTGTTTTGGGCAAGTGAAGTTACAGGAAATCCTAAATATTATCAGATGGCATATGAACACATGAAGCAGGCAGCAGAGCATGCTCTTAGAGAAGATGCTTCAACATTTCAAGAAGTGAATTTTAATAAAAATACAGGGAAAGTAGTTGCTAAAACAGTAGGTCAAGGGTATAGCGATACATCTAGTTGGGCTAGGGGGCAAGCATGGGCTATCTATGGGTTTGCACTGACTTATGGCTATACAAAAGATAAAGGAATGCTTGAAATTGCTAGAAAAATGGCCAATTATTATCTCAATAGACTTCCTGATGACGATATATGTGGATGGGATTTAGTATTTACAGAAAATGATTGCCAAAGGGACACTTCAGCTGCTACTCCAGCTATATGTGGATTGCTAGAGTTATCTAAGCACCTTCCAGTATCAGATTCAGATAAAATGATTTACGAAAAAGCAGCTTTAAAGATGTTAAAAACACTCTCAAAACATTATACTACCAAAAAAATACCTCATTCAAATGGAATTCTACTTCATGGTGTATATGCTTACAAAAGAAACACAAATATAGATGATCTTTGTATTTGGGGAGATTACTTTTATACTGAAGCGTTAATGAGAGTCCTTAAAGTCTGGAATAAATATTGGTAGTAAAGTATACAGATATAAAAGTGTTCAAGGATGGTATCCTTGAACACTTTTACCAAATATCTTCAATTAATTCCCGAAGAATCTTAACAGCTTTTCTTGGTTTATCTTTTTCACCTGAAAGTGTATAAATATCCCTGAAGATGATTTCAAGGTGACATCCCTTTGCAGCATTCAATGTATGACTGATATGTTCTTTGAATTCAACTTCATCAAATTGACCTACGCCAATAAAATTCGGGCTAGGTTTTCTTGAATAGATTATATTTTCTCCTTTAAGAGCATTTCCCATGAATTCTTCATTGCACCAAGGGGAAACAGACACTTTTCGAAGGTTAGGAAGTTTACTAATATAATCATCCCATATATCATGAACGGGTTCACAGCATCCATAGTAAACTAAGCCGAATTCCTTTGCTAAGTCACGGTAATAGGGGAAAATAAATTCACCATACATACTGGAAGAGATACCGACCGATTCTTGAGAATTCATATTAACCCAAATATCTTTAGTTGTTACAAGTTGGGTCTTGTCAAAATCATTAGATGGCAATTCATTAGTAAAACCATAACTACCAGCACCTGCATAATCATTCTTATTATTGAGGCTGAGTAAACCTTCTTTTTCTTGCCACTTTATAAAGTTCAAAATATCATTTTTTATAAATTCATATAATTGATGTAGCTCTTCAGGATAATCCATCATGGCATACATCATATTCTCAAGCCCCATGAGATCAACAATCATCCTTGATGGGACTACATGCCACTTAAGCTTATCGTTTTTGAGTTTTACGGGCAGTATATCACCAATAACTTCTTCAACAAAAGACTTCCAAGCATAAGTATACTCTCTATCCACATGATATGTTGAATGCTTCAGTTGTGGTAGATCGACAGGTAAGTTTTTAATTGGATGTTCTTGTGTAAAGCCTACTTCTCTTCCAGTAGCATCAACAGCATACTGCTTCCTGATATTGAAGTCAAATTCATTAATATGTATTTTCGAATAGACAGTATAATAATTTGGAACAACTTTATCATCATCAATAAGTTCATGGTTAATGATTGGTATTAGCAAATTTTTTTCGATTTCAATAGCTGCTTTTGAATGGCATTTGAAAGCAGGTAGTAGATCTCGCTTAAAAGTATCCATTTCCATAACAATGACTGGCCGTTCTCCTTTTAAACCATTATGAGCATACCAGAGCTTCTTTCTCTCATCCATTATGGAAAGATTAGCATACTCTAACTGCTTTTTTGCAAGTTCTCTTAAATAATGTCGTTCTTCTTGAGTAATAGAAAAGGTTGTATTCATCCTTATTCCCCCTTATTATCAATTGCTTTGAAATAAATATATTGATATACTTATATTGAGTGTAAAGTCTTTAAGATTAAATAACAATGGAGTATATTGACTTAAAATATAAATATATTGATGAAGTATTTGTGAGGTGTTTGATTTGGGGGAAAAAGTGTCTTTTAAACATATATCCAGTGAATTATCAGGAGGAATGGTACCGTGTGTACAAGCGGTAGGGAAATATATTTGTGACAACTCCTATGTTATTAAACGAAAAAAATATAATAGTATACTAGTTATATTTACTACTGATGGCCAAGGGTGCCTAAAATATAAGAATCAGAAATATACAACGAGAAAAGGAGAAGGATTCATTATCAATTGTAATGAACCTCATGTCTACTTTACTGGAGAAACGGGTGAATGGAAGTTTCAATGGGTTCATTTTAAAGGGGAACAAAGCTTTAATCAGGTTAATTATATTCTTGATCATCACGGTCCATTTTATAGAGATGAAGTCAATGGCCTAATTAATAAGAAAATTAGGTTAATGATAGATATTGCTGCAAATAAAGGTGTCTATTACGACATATTATTATCGGGATACTTAAATGACATAATGACACATTTAATGTTAAAAACCATCGAACAAAATTCAAAGAATATCATTATACCTCCTATTGTACTGAATGCAATAGATATGATTGAATCCCATTATGCCAACACCATAGGATTAGATGCTCTTGCGAAGAAATTATTTGTTAATAAATATTACCTCATACGAATATTCAAGAGGTATATGGGGATTACCCCTTATGAGTATTTAATAAAATATAGGCTGAACCAAGCCAAGTCCTTATTAGAAAGCTCAAGCTTATCAATTACAGAGATTGCTTTCAGCGTAGGTTTTAGTGATTCTAGTTATTTTATAAAGGTGTTTAAACAGCATGAGGATACGACACCTTTAAGTTACCGAAAATACTGGAGTAGTCTTCAGAATTGACATTGCCTTTAATTAACCAAAGATGCTTTTTTTAAAGCTATTAAACAATATCTGGTATAGAAAATGTCTCTTTTTTTATGTGTTATTAACGCGAGAAAATGTCCCTTTTATTCTAGTTGGGTCACATTTATTCCATATAGCATCAAATTCCGTGAAAAAAGTTACCGAAGAAGCCTGTAAGAAAAAAAGATGTCCACAGATGCATACAAAAAAATATCTAATAAATATTATACTTGATTTTACTCAAAAATTTGTGATAATATAAATTATATGATTCGTGCAACATATGTCTTACGAGATTAATATGGAGTGCCGCAATTAGTTAAACTATTGTGGCACTCCATTTTTTGTTTTCTAAGCAATCGTTCGCTTGCTTCATAATAACAAATATCAAATAAGGAGGAATATTATGTATTCAGAAAATGAAAAATGGAGTTCAGAACATGATTGGGGGGATGATTCTTGGCTTGACCAAGATTTTAAATTGAGATCACTTTTACTCTTCACTATCCCGACAGTTTTATTAATGATGTTTTCATCTCTTTACTCTGCAGTAGATGGATATTTTGTTGCAAATTTTATTAATGAAAATGCATTTGCATCTATAAACCTTGTATTTCCTTGGACTTCTTTCGTTATTGCAATTGGGTTAATGATTGGAACTGGTGGGTGTGCAATTCTATCCAGACAGATGGGGGAAGGAAATGCAGAACTTGCTGGCCGTAATCTGAGTTTGATTACTCTATTCACAATTGCTGTTGGGTTAGTTTTAATATTTGTTGGTACAGTCTTTACAGAACAAATAATTGGCTTTTTTGGCGCAACAGACATACTTGCGCCTTATGCATCAACATATCTTAGAACATTAGCACCTTTTGCCCCTTTGTTATTGTTACTCCTTTCGTCGCAAATGTTTTTCATCGCTGATGGTAGACCATATTTTGGTTTTATGATCGGTATAGTAGGTGGTGTCACAAATATGATTTTGGATTTTGTCTTTATTGCAAAGATGAATATGGGTGTGGCAGGAGCTGCATTTGCAACAGGTATAGGCTATACTATTCCTTCAATAACATTTTTGTTGTATTTTGCAAGAACTAAAAAGAAAAATTTACGCTTTATGCTTCCTAAATGGAATATAAAAGTCTTAATACAATCATGCTTTTTTGGATCATCTCAAATGGTAACCGGATTAGCTGGAACAATTACCACTTTTTTATTTAACATTATTATATTAGGAATATCAGGTGAGATGGGTGTAGCGGCTGTAGGTGTTATTATGTATGCACAGTATCTTTTCCAATCAGCATTTTTAGGGTTTTCGCAAGGTGTTTCACCTATAATAAGCTTTAATTATGGAGCGAATAAACCAAAACGTCTAAGAACAGTAATTAAGCTAAGTTTGCTGATTAATCTTACATGGGGTGTTGTAATTTATATTCTCACTCTTTTAGGGTCGGATTTCATAGTTTGTATGTATCTAACGGAAGGAAGTGCAGCATATGACCTTACATTATCAGGGTTAAGATTATTCGCACTTTCTTTTTTACCACAGGGGATAAATATTTTTGCATCAGCATTATTTACTGCATTATCTAATGGAAAGGTGGCAGCTATAGTGTCTTTTATAAGAACCCTATTTCTTATCGTGCTTTTTGTACTTATATTCCCACGCATCATTGGAGAAAATGGTATTTGGTTATCGGTGCCATTTGCAGAAGCAGTAACAATTTTTGTATCAATATTTGTTATAAGCAGATATAGAATAATGTACAAATATTAAGGATAAATGGGAGTGTTGGGATAAAACAGGGAGTGTTGATGATCTGAACCTTCAACTTGAGCATGAAAATGAGCTTGTGAAAATCCTGCATTTTTGAGCATACTAGAAAGAGAGGAGTATGAGATTTGGATCTGATACCTCTCAGCTAATATGCCTTTGAAATGAAGGAAGTTGACCTTTTGAAATTGTTGTGAAGAGCGTATTCCAAGGATGATTTCATTTTTCAACAAATCTATTAATGATCTTATATGTTAATTGTTTTTTTGACAATGTAATCATTCCTTTTATCATATTTAGAGTGTCATCAAAAGTGACATTTTCTAAAATTAATCTTAAGGTGACATTATCACAAGTTAACAACACACGATTTATCGTTACGTTGAGGGTTTTGCTCATCAATGCTATACTAATAGTAATCAATAATAATCCTGTATGGAAATCTGTTCATTTAAACATAGATAATGAGGGATAGCGATGAGTATACTAAGAAACATTATAGTTAAGCCAAATAAAGAAAGAACATTAAATGCAATGGAATGTTATGTAGATAGCTCTATTTATCATGAGGTAAGCAATCGATATGATGAAATTCTGCCTCAAGTAATGAAAGCTATTGAGCCTATTATCGCTTATCAACTTAATGAGAACAACAATAAAGAGAGGTTAGGTAACATATTTAACTATTGTACCTCCCTTGTTTCTATAGTTGTTACCTTAGGTCATAAGGTATGCGAATTAAGTTCAGAGGCGATGGAAAATGATCATTACCTTGAAGGTTTCATGATTGATGCTATTTTGGATGATCTCACCTTCAGTTTAGAAAATAAGGCTTATGAGACAATTAAGCTGGATTTTGAAAAAAGAGGTCTACACTTGACAAGAAGATTATATCCTGGTGATGGTGAAATCCCTCTAGAATATCAAGAAATTCTCTTAAAAGAAGTTGATCCACAACAACAGTTAAACATGTGTGTAACAACTGGTTTTATGCTTAATCCTGCTAAAGCTTTGTCTTTTGTATGTGGAGTTAATGAAGAAATATTACCTTCAGATATAGATAGCGGTCATAATTGTATAGAATGCCAGCATGCTATGAAGTGTAAATGGAGAAATAAAAGTATCGAATTAACTGTTATAGATGACAAAAACCATTATAAGATTCCTGTATATTGTCATACAAACCTCTTAGATATACTTAGCGAGAACAATATTCTTATACCCTCACCTTGTGGTGGGAATGGTACTTGTGGTAAATGTACCATTAAACTTATTAAGGGAAGATTAACACCTTCAGATATAGATCTAACGTTTTTTACTCAAAATCAGATCAAAGAAGGCTATCGATTAGCCTGTGGAGCTGTTATTGAAGAAAGTTGTACTGTAGAGTTAATAAATCCATATGATCAAATGGATGTACTGGAGGATTATGACCGAGAGTTAATACTTCCTAAAGTTTTGAGAGAGAGTAGTGACAGTAGGGAAGATAAGTCTAACCTTGGTATAGCTATTGATATTGGTACAACAACAATAGCTATACAGCTAATCTATTTAAAGACTGGCGAAATCCTTAACAGTTATTCATGTTTGAATTCTCAATCCAAGTATGGAGCGGATGTCATTAGTAGAATTCAAAATGCCAATAGTGGATACTTAACAGAGTTAAGTGTGCTCATTAAGAAGGATATATTAAAGGGAATAGAGGAGCTACTTCAAAATGAAGAGAGTGAAAAAGTAAGACATATTACTATTGTCGGAAATACCACTATGTTCCATCTATTATTAGGATTATCCTGTGACACATTAGGAATTTTCCCTTTTGAACCTGTTACTGTGGAATTGATGGAGTATGATTTTCAGCAATTACTTGGTACCAATTTGCTTCATTGCGATGTAACTCTATTACCAGGTATATCAACCTTTGTAGGTGCTGATATTATTTCTGGTATATATTATAGTGATCTCAATAAGCAAGAGTCTATCAGTTTATTTATTGATATTGGTACGAATGGAGAAATGGCAATAGGGAATCATCATAAGATTATTGCTTCAGCGACAGCGGCCGGACCAGCTTTTGAAGGAGGGAATATCTCCAGCGGAGTTGGAAGTGTACCTGGTGCTATCAGAAATATAAAATATACCCATCCCTATTTCAATTTCGGAACCATCGCCGATGACCCACCTATTGGATTATGCGGTAGTGGTATCTTAGATTTTATGGCTGAGGGATTAAATCATGGATGGATTGATTCGACAGGAGCATTGCAAGCCCCATTCGATGGGGATGAAGTTTGTATTGGTGGAGATACCATAACAGTAACACAAAAAGATATTCGAGAAATACAGTTAGCAAAAGC
Organism: Vallitalea okinawensis; assembly: GCF_002964605.1. Classification (NCBI taxonomy): domain Bacteria; kingdom Bacillati; phylum Bacillota; class Clostridia; order Lachnospirales; family Vallitaleaceae; genus Vallitalea; species Vallitalea okinawensis. Next base: position 773,067 of record NZ_PQDH01000001.1, on the reverse strand, counting down.
GGCGATAAGGGCTGGTATTGAATCATTGATTAAAGAGTATGAATGCTGTTACGATGATATACAGCATGTCTTTCTAGCAGGAGGTTTTGGCGTTAATCTGAATGTGGATAGTGCTGTTAAAATAGGTCTTATCCCAAAGGCGTTACAAAATAGAATAAAGAGTATTGGCAATTCGGCATTAGGCGGAGCTGTTAAGTACCTTTTAGATCATAAAGGTAAAGAAAATACGTTGAAGATTGTGAGCCATACTAGAAGTATCGTATTGTCAGATATTCATGGATTCAATGAATTATTTATGGAGCAAATGTTTTTTGACCAGGAGTAATAAGAAAGAATTAAATAAATTAAATGAAAAGATATTAAAATAAAAGCTATTGTTATTGTACAATAGTTTTTTTATATCAGAAAAAATTATAACTTACTATAACGACTGATTCTATAGGCTTTTTAATTTTGTCACTATTGAATATTGACATAAATCATTTTCTTTATCTTTCAATATAGCTGGCGATATTATACAATTAAATTACACTTAAGTGATATAGAGTTAATCGATTTTTTAAAGGCATTTATGCCGAAAGTATAATTATACTATTGAATTGTAGAAGGGAAGGATACAGTTATGAAACTAAGTCCAAGACTGAAAATCATATTAGCAATACTCATCAATCAATTTGATTATATTACAATCAATACTATTGCAAATGAAATGGGACTTAGCTCAAGAACTGTACTAAGAGAAATCGAAAAGGGTGGAGATTGGTTAAGTTCTCAAGGTGTAGAACTGGATAAGAGAAAGAGTAAAGGGATACGAATCATAGCTGATGAAGATAAGAGAAAAGCAATTAAGAAATTACTAATGGCAGAAGAAACCCCTTACATATATACACCTTGGGAAAGACAGGTAATTGCTACAAGTCAGTTACTTAGTAATCAAGAGCCTGTAAAGTTATATAGTTTTACAAGAATATTTGACGTAACTGAAGGCACTATTAGTCACGATTTAGATAAAGTTGAAAAATGGTTAGGTAAATACGAGATGGAGTTAATTAGGAAACCAGGATTAGGTATTTATCTCCATAGTAAAGAAAAAGAGATTAGAAGTGCTATCGTTCATTTATTTAATGAAATTTACAAGGAATCTCATTTACTTTATATGATTAAAAACCACACTTTCCAAGAAAACAAGAAAACCAGTACAAAAATTAATAATACTCTACTCGAATTGATTGCCACTGAAAGCTTGGCTTCTATAGAAGAGCTAATTAGAAGTATTGAGGAAAGTATGGGATATAAGTATGCAGATAATGCTTATATTGGGTTAATAATGCGCATAGCAATTACGCTTCATAGGGTAAAAAAACAATCATTTATTCAATTAGACCCTCAAATTAATGAAGAAATATCAAAAACAAAGATTTATTATTTCGTTGAAGACTGGAGTAAAAATCTACCTATAAAACATAAAATTCACATTAGTCAAGAAGATATATCTTATATTTCCATGCATATTATTGGTGCAAAAGTACGTGATACATTATTTGATAACAAAATTTCAATGATCGAAGACTATAAACTCATTAAGCTGGCTAAAAAGATCATACAGATAGCTGAGGTTGAAACAAAAAGTTATCTTGAGGATGATGAAAAACTTCTTATCGGATTAGTCAGACACTTAGGACCTGCAATTAAAAGGATAAAAATGAACTTAGAAATACAAAATTCACTATTAGATGAAATTAAAGTGAGTTATCCTGAATTGTTTAGGGCTACTGCCAAGAGCGTGAAGGTCATGGAAGAGCAGATGAATATAATTGTTCCGGAGGCTGAGATAGCATACATAGCTACGCACATTGGAGCTGCTATGCATCACCAATCATCTGCGAAGAAAAAAAAGTATTTAGTAGCAGTTGCATGCCCCAATGGCATAGGGGCGTCTAAATTATTAGCGTCTGAAATTGAGAATGAATTTCCTGATATCAAAATCGTTAGTACTATTTCGGCCATCGATATTAACGAAGATATACTTAAAGAGATGCGGATCGATTTTATCATATCCACAATTCCTATCGAAAGAATATCAGAGCGAGTAATTGTCGTTAACTACATCCTATCGAAAGAAGACAAAATGAACATTAGAGGTTTTAAGAATAGTTACTTGAAAAGAAACTATTATCCTAAAAAGAGAAAGTCGATTAATTTGAAAGATAAATTAACCTTATTAGCTATTTATAGTAAAAGTATTATACAAATATTCAATCATTTTTTATTGATGGATGATGTAGAGGTTTCTGATATTCAGGATTTGATTAGAAAAGTAAGTCAGAGGATTGTAAAAACAGAAGAAAAGCAGCGACAGTTGGCTCTTGACTTTAGAGACAGAGAGGAAAAAGGCGCTACTCTTTTAGGTGAAAAGGGTATGATGCTTCTACATTGCCGCTCATCGGTAGTAGAAGAAATTTATTTTATTGTTTTTAGAACAAAGAAGTTGATTGAAGTACTCAACAAGTCTAAGTTAAAATCCAATGTTAATGTGATTATCGTTATGGTAGCGCCAGTAGCCGGCAATAATCAAGCTCTTGAAGTGTTAAGTGAAATAAGTAAGATGATTATATCAAGTGAAAACTTTGCTAAAAGTATAAAGGATGGGGTACAAGAAGAGATCTATACTGAATTATCAGATATTCTAGATAATTTCTACCAGGACAAAACGCAGCTTTAGTCCATTAGAGATAGTAGAATTAAAAGGGGGAAGTATAATGGCAAATACTGTTATAAAGAATTCAAATCCAATAGTACAACAAAGAATCCAAAAGTTTGGACGATTTTTAAGTGGCATGGTTATGCCGAATATAGGAGCTTTTATTGCATGGGGATTAATTACAGCTTTGTTCATACCAACAGGGTGGTTACCAAATGAAAACCTTTCAGCTTTAGTAGGACCAATGATTATCAACCTACTGCCATTACTCATTGGTTATACAGGGGGTAAGATGGTTGCAGGTACAAGGGGAGGCGTCATTGGGGCTATAGCGACAATGGGTGTCATCGTAGGTGCAGATATTCCAATGTTTATTGGTGCAATGATTATGGGGCCAATAGGTGGTTATGTAATCAAGAAATTTGATGAACTTGTAGAAGAAAAAATTCCAACAGGTTTTGAGATGCTCATTAACAACTTCTCAGCAGGTATTCTAGGTATGGTGCTAGCCTTAGTGGCTTATTTAGGTATCGGACCAGTGGTAGCAGGTTTAAGCAATGCATTAGGAGCTGGAGTAGAAGCTATTGTTAGTGCAGGATTATTACCAGTATCCTCAATCTTTATTGAACCAGCTAAAATTCTGTTTCTAAATAATGCCATCAATCATGGTGTATTGTCACCATTAGGTATTGAGCAAGCAGCAGAAGTAGGGAAGTCAATCTTTTTCTTATTAGAAACAAACCCAGGACCAGGACTTGGCATATTATTAGCCTACTGGGTATTCTCCAAGGGCATGATCAAACAATCAGCACCAGGTGCAATTATCATCCATTTCTTAGGTGGGATACATGAAATCTATTTTCCATATGTATTAATGCAGCCTATCTTGTTATTAGCTGTTATAGCAGGTGGAGCAAGTGGTGTTTTAACGTTCAGTATACTGGGAGCAGGACTAGTGGCAACGCCATCACCAGGAAGTATTTTCGCTTTAATAGCCATGGCACCAAAAGGAGGCTTATTACCTGTATTAGCAGGTGTAGTGATATCGACAGTAGTAACTTTCTTTGTAGCAGCACCTTTTATCAAAAAAACAGCAAACAAAGTTGAAGAAGATCAATTTGAAGAAGCTAAGAAGAAAATGATTGATTTAAAAGGTAAGAAATCCAGTGTTGTCAAAACAACAGTAAGTAAAATCATTGTTGCATGTGATGCAGGAATGGGGTCAAGTGCCATGGGAGCTAGTAAGCTAAGAAGTAAAATCAAAAATGCAGGCTTAACCATTCAGGTTAAAAATACGGCTATTGAAGATATACCAAGTGATGCAGATATTGTTATTACCCATGAAAAACTGACCCAAAGAGCAGAGGAAGTAGCTCCAAATGCCTGGCACATATCTATCGATGATTTTGTAAGCACAAGTGCTTATGACATGTTAGTTAAACAACTGTTATCGCATCCATCTTCATCCGTGACTCATGAAGAAGAAATCAATGAAAATACAATTCTAAAAAGAGAAAACATTAAGGTTGGTTTAGCTAGTGTTCCTAAAGAAGAAGCAATTAAAATGGTTGGGCAGTTATTAGTGAATTCTGGATATGTTGAAAAAGAATATATTGATGCTATGTTGAAAAGAGAAGAAGAATTAACAACATATATTGGGAGTGGTACAGCTATACCACATGGTATAAGTGATGCTAAGAAAAATATTCATAAGACTGGTATTGCAATTATGCAATTTCCAGATGGAATAGAGTTTGGTGACGAAAAAGGTTATTTGATTATTGGTATTGCTGGTGTTGGGAATGAACATCTTTTAATACTATCGAATTTAGCAGAGGTATTAGATGATCAAGAGAGATTGAAAGAATTATGGACTACAAAAGATATTGATTTTCTCTATAAACAATTTACAAAGCAATAAAAGATAAAATCTAAATCAAGTTAATTATTCTCAATGCTAAGATATTTGAAAGGTCTTTGGGAAGGAGCTAAGACATGATCTATACAGTAACGTTGAATCCAGCTCTAGATAAAACGATTATAGTCAATAACTTTGAAATAAATAATGTTAATCGTGTCCAAAAAATAAGAGAAGACGCTGGTGGAAAAGGTATTAATGTTTCAAAAATGATTAGTAATTTAGGAGGTAAGAATATAGCTATAGGGGCTCTTGCAGGGAGTATAGGTAACGTTATAAGACAGCAATTAGCAGAATTAGATATACAATGCGACTTCCTTGAGATAGATGGGAATACTCGGACGAATATAAAAGTCGTAGACTTACTCGGAGACACCTATACAGATATTAACGAGCAAGGTACAAATATTTCTACTGAAGAACTAAAGCTAATTGAAGAAAAACTTTTCAAACAAATTAATGAGGGCGATATTCTTGTATTAGCAGGAAGTGTGCCTGAAAGTGTGGATTCTGATATATATGCAAAGTGGATAAGAAAGGCTAAACAGAAGGGTATAAGAACTATATTAGATGGAGATGGCGAGTTATTAGAAAAGGCAATAGAAGAAGGACCATATCTGATCAAACCCAATATTCACGAATTTGAAAGACTATTTAAAACGGAGTTTTATAGTGAGGAAGAGGTCATTAAGCAAGCAGAAAAATTATTTCAATACGGTGTAGAAATTATTGTGATTTCAAGAGGAGAAAAAGGTGCCATTCTATTAACAATAGACAAAAATATCGTTGTTGATGCTATAAAAGGAGATGTTAAAAGTACGGCAGGTGCAGGTGATTCTATGGTTGGGGCATTAGCTTATGCCACAGATAAAAATTACTCTTTAGAAGATGCCATTGCATTGGCTGTGGCTTCAAGTACAGCAACGGTTCAGAATGAAGGGACTATGATGGGAAGTATAGATGAGATTAATGAATATAGAAAACAAGTTACTTATAGATATATATGAGAGCTCATTAAAGCAAATTACTTTGGAGGGAGACAATCATGAAAACGAAAGCTGTAAGATTATATGGTACCAATAACTTGAAATTAGAGGAATTTGAGTTACCCGAAATAAAAGAAGATGAAATTTTAGCACATGTTATTTCTAATAGTATCTGCATGTCAACTTATAAAGCTGTTGTTCAAGGAGCAAAGCATAAAAGAGTGCCAAAGAATATTGCTACTCATCCAACAATAATGGGGCATGAGTTCGCAGGGATAATAGTAAAAGTAGGGGATAAATGGAAAAATGCATTCCAAGAAGGACAAAAATTTGCCATTCAACCTGCTTTAAATTATAAAGGAAGCCCTTATGCACCAGGATATTCTTATGAATTTTTTGGTGGCAACGCTACATACATGATTATTCCAAATGAAGTAATGGAGTTAGGTTACTTACTGGATTATCAAGGTGAAGCTTTCTATGAAGCATCATTAGCAGAGCCTATGTCATGTGTAATAGGTGGTTTCCATGCTAATTATCATACCGTTACAGGCAAATATATACACAATATGGGGATTGTAGAGGGTGGTAAAATGGCATTGTTAGCTGGAGTTGGACCCATGGGGCTAGGAGCTATAGATTATGCCTTACACTGTGACAGAAGACCATCACTTTTGGTGGTTACTGATATTGATGAAGAGAGAATTAAACGAGCTCAATCTTTATTCACAGTTGAAGAAGCTGCTAAATGTGGTGTTAAGTTAATCTATGTCAATACAAAGAATGTAAAGAATGTAACAGCATACTTAAATGAACTAAGTGGAGGAACTGGTTATGATGATGTATTTGTCTATGCCCCTGTTCGTTCAGTCATTGAAGGTGCAGATAAAATATTGGGGAGAGATGGTTGCTTAAATTTTTTTGCTGGTCCTACAGATACTCAATTCTCTGCTGAAGTGAACTTTTATAATATCCACTATACACCTACCCATATCATGGGTTCCACTGGTGGTAATGATGATGATATGAGAGAATCATTAGAAATGTCAGCAGAAGGATTAATTAATCCAGCAGTAATGATTACTCACATAGGTGGTATGGATAGTGTTATTGACACAGTTAAAAACCTACCCAGCATTCCAGGTGGGAAGAAATTAATATATACCAATATAAATATGGAGTTGACTGCAATTTCTGATTTTTCTGAGAAAGGAAAGGGCGATCCGGTTTTTGCACAGTTGGCTAAAATTATCGATAAACACAATGGTCTATGGTCAGCAGAAGCAGAAAAATATTTATTAAATCATATAACACATTGATAGTGAAATGAAAGGGAGATCGGATTATGAAAACAGATAAGGCGGTTCTAGTAAATGAAGAAGGGTTGCATGCTCGACCAGCGAATGTTTTTACTCAAATTGCTAAGAATTTTTCATCAGATATAACTGTTCTAAAAAATAGTGATGAAACGAAAAAATATAACCCGAAAAGCATTTTATCCATTATGTCAATGGCTGCTATGAAAGGCGATGAATTGACAATAGTTGCAGAAGGAGAAGATGAAGATCAAGCTGTAGTCGGTTTAATTGATTGTGTAAAAAGGGGTTTTACTAAATAAAGTTATGACCATATCTAGTTCAAGGACATAGCATTAAAAAAGAGTATCCAACAGAGGGTACTCTTTTCTTGTTGAACCTAATGCACGTAAAACAACTAAGATATCCTCTAAATTTGTTTGTCATTCATAGCTTTTTAGTACTATTTTTTTGCACTTCAACATATTTTATAGTATAATATTATATATAAAAGAAATACTATGATATATGAAAGTAGGGTGAGCATGCAGGAGATTTTTAACTTTAAGAAAACTCGAAATCGATTTTTTATAAGTTTTTTAAGTAGAGGTTTTATCATTAATTTAACCACTTTAAGTTCAGTTTTTATGACCAGTTATGTTTTGTTTCTAGGTCTGGAAGAGTGGCAAATTGGTGTCTTAGCATCGATTATGGGGTTAACAGGGATTTTACAAATTTTTGCCCCTAATATCTTTAACCATTTTCAAAGCAGAAAGAAAGCAATCTTTTTATTTAAAGTCATACAATATATAAGCATTTATCTATTAATTATTGTACCTAAGTTGCTAACAGGCGAATTTCAATACTATAGTATGGTGTTGATTCTATTTGCTTTTTATTCTTTTCATGCTATCAATGAAATAGGCTTTCTTGAATGGAATAATAAATTTGTCCCATTAGAGAATAAGAGTGAATATTTTTCAACTCGTAATCTGTTAAATAACTTAATTGGTATGACATCTCCATTTATTCTTGGAAAAGTATTGGATTATTTTGGTGGTGAGTATAATACTTATTTAATTATATTCTTGATTTATCTTATATTTGTAATGGTTGATATGATTAATATTTACTTTCTAGAAGATATGCCGCTATCAGTAGAGCATAAAAGTAAGATGCCTATAATGGAGCAGATAAAAATCGTCTTTCGAGATAAAAACTATATGACCTTTATTAAATTCAATTTGATTTGGACTTTCGCACTTTTTTTTGGAAATGCATATTATTCCTACTATGCTGTTAAGTATCAAGGGTTGAATTTAGGTTTTATCGGTACAATAGGTAGTATTACAGCGTTTATAAAAATGTTAACGGCAAGAAAGTGCGGACGTAAGGTTGACCAGTATGGATGGAAAAAAATATTAATTTATGCTGGTATAGGGTTTGGGTTAACAAATTTGCTATGGTTTTTTGTTGGAATTAGTCCAATGATTATCTACCCAATCATTATATTTCTTAAGGGATTGTTTATGATTACCGCCAATATAGCTAAATTTCAGGCTAACTTGATGCTTGGTAAAGAAGAATATCGAATCATCTATTTATCTGTTAACGGTTGTATTATGGGCGTGGCTAATTTCATTAGTAGTAATGTAGTCAGTAAAATTATAAGTGTAAAAGATAATAAATTAATTGACCAACTTGCCAGTGTTCTTCATGTAGATTATTATTTGATTATTTTTATGTTATCTGGATTATTACATATTATTGCTATTCTCTATTTTAATAGAAGGTTGAAAAATTTAGCTATATAATACAAAAAGTACAACTGTTTTGGTATAATAGAAAAAATAATAAAGTTTAAGGAATGATGAGAATGGAAAAAAGTCCAGCTCCAGCGCTTTCAAAGGGGCTTCATATTATAGATCTAGTTGCAAAAGAAGAAACACTGAGTTTTGGTCAACTTCAAAAATTAACAGGTTATAATGTGAGTAGTTTAAATCGATATATAAAGGTACTATTGGAATCAGGATATCTTTCCAGAACCAAAGACCAAAAATACATGATTGGTATGAAATCAGTTATCTTATCCAAATCCAATACACTATGGAGGAGTCTTGTTAATCGCTCAAAGAAAGTACTTGAATATATTAGTGAGAAATATGAGGTAACAGTCCTAGTTATTGGGTACGGCGAAAACAGTTATACAGCACTTAATAAAATAGCCCATAAGGATAATTTAACTATGATGGAAATAGGGCATACTGAAAAAGACATATTGACACATGCACCTTGGGGTATCCCCTATTTAGCTTACAATGATGAAAGTACAAAAAGTAATATTCTTGCCCAATTAGAAGAAGAGAAAAGAGTAGAAATAAATGAGATGCTTAATGAAATAGAAGATCAAGGCTATCTAACCTATAAGAGCAATTCTCATTCAGAAATCTTAAGGATTGCAGTTCCCTTAGTGGACCGTAGTGGACAACTTATTGGTGTACTAGGTATGGGAACTTTCTATAGTAAATTTCATAAGGACACCTTTGATACTTTAATTAGAGATATGCTTAATGGTGTTGAAGAAATAGTTGGATAAATATTAAAGTGAATTAAGTTATACTAGAAAGCCGTTGCATATGCATGGCTTTTTTTAATGCAAGCAAAACAACCAAAAACATCCTTCAAAAATTTGTTTGTCATTCACAGCTTTTTCACCAGAACAATTAAATGTCCATATTCATAAGCTTTATATATAATCAAAAATAAATAATTTGTTAGCCTTAGCTAATATATAGTCAAAATTAGGATTTAATAGATAAGCAACAGGAGACTGGGGGAGGATATGGATTGAGTGAAGCAATGCATCTTGTGAAATTAAGCGATGTACCCATTGGGAAACTTGTTAAAGTTAGGTTCTTAAAGAATAATGGACTGAATAGAAGAAGGATGATGGATTTAGGTATTATTCCTGAAGCTACAGTACTGGTGTCACGGAGAAGTCCATTAGGAGACCCAAAAGCATATATCGTTCGAGGAGCTGAAATAGCTTTGAGAAAAGAAGAGGCGAGTCAAATCATAGTTGAGAGACTTTAGGGGGGAGCTTATGTCTTGTAACGGATGTAAAGGTTGTGACAATCATAAAAGGTTCCATAGTTTTAATGTTAAATTACATACCAAGGAAGAAATAGTAATTGCCCTTGCAGGTAATCCTAATGTGGGGAAAAGTACTGTGTTCAATCAATTAACTGGGCTTAAGCAACATACTGGCAATTGGCCTGGTAAAACTGTTCAAAATGCTAGAGGAAGTTTTCGTTATAAAGATCGTAAGTTTGTACTCATGGATTTGCCTGGTACTTACTCCTTATTAGCCAATTCGGTGGAAGAACAGGTAGCTAGAGATTTTATATGTTTTGGAAAGCCAAAAGCTACTGTTGTAGTAGTAGATGCAACATGTCTAGAGAGAAATTTAAACTTGGTACTACAAGTTATGGAAATTACAGATCGTGTAGTTGTCTGTTTAAATCTAATGGATGAAGCAAAGAAAAAGCATATTGATATCGATATTCCTGCATTGGAAAAAGAATTAGGTGTACCTATTGTGCCCACATCTGCTAGGAGCGGCGATGGTTTAGAGCTCCTTTTACAAAAGGTCTATGATGTAGCACTAGGTATCGAGAAATCAACACCATTAAAGGTTCATTATTCTGAAGATGTTGAAAGAGTTGTTAACAAGTTGGTTCCTTATATTGATCGCTTATTGCAAGGGAGGCTAGATTCAAAATGGGTAGCCTTACGATTAATAGATGGTGATCAGACAATATTGGATTCTATCTATCAATATATATACTGCGATGAAAGTAGAGGGGAGTGTGGTTATGACGGACTATAAGGGTCTGTTAGACCTTTCAAGTGAATTGACGATTGAAGACCTTGAGGTACGGGATCATATCGTTAAGGATATCTATGCACAAGCTGAAAAAATATCTTCTGTAGTTGTACGACAAAAGCAATATAAAAAAAGAATAATAGAAAAAATAGATGATGTCATAACATCAACGGTCTGGGGATACCCTATCATGATAGCATTACTAGCGCTTGTATTATGGATTACAATTGCTGGAGCTAATGTGCCATCAGCATTATTAGCTGAAGGATTCGGGTGGCTAGAGGGTCAATTAACAGTAGCTTTTACAGCGTTGAATGCACCTGAGTGGTTACATGGCATATTGGTATTAGGTATGTTCCGAACTGCAGGGTGGGTTATATCAGTTATGCTACCTCCAATGGCTATTTTCTTTCCTTTATTTACACTACTTGAAGATTTGGGTTACTTGCCTAGAGTGGCATTTAACTTAGATAAACTTTTTAAAAAATCAGGTGCACATGGTAAACAATCTCTTACTATGTGTATGGGGTTTGGTTGTAATGCAGCTGGAGTAATATCCAGTAGAATTATTGATTCACCTCGCGAAAGATTAATAGCTATCATAACAAATAACTTTGTTCCTTGTAATGGCCGATTTCCAACGTTAATAGCGATTGCAACAATTTTTGTAGGCGGTGCAGTGGCTTCAGCCTATAGTTCGATTGTAGCTACTTTATTTGTGACAGGATTGATCATTTTTGGGATTTTTATAACATTAATTGTCTCAAAATATTTAACGAAGACAATGCTTAAGGGCGTCCCATCTACGTTTACTTTGGAACTACCGCCCTTTAGAAGACCGCAACTGGGTAGGGTTATCTATACATCATTAATTGATAGGACCATTTTTGTGTTAGGTAGGGCTGTAGTAATAGCAGTCCCAGCTGGAGTGATTACATGGTTGTTAGCGAATATTACAATTGGCGATGTAAGTATACTTAATCATGCAGCTGGATTTTTAGATCCATTTGCAATCATGATTGGTTTAGATGGACTTATATTGATGGCTTTTATATTGGGGCTACCAGCTAATGAAATTGTCATTCCAATATTGATCATGAGTTATATGGCGACAGGATCTATGCTGGAATTAGATAGTCTTGCAGAAATGCAACAACTCTTTGTAAATAATGGATGGACCATGTTAACCGCTCTCAATGTCATGCTATTTTCTTTATTGCATTTTCCTTGTGGTACGACACTCTATACCATTAAGAAGGAAACTGGTAGTATAAAATGGACTTTGGTGTCCTTTCTATTGCCAACAATTATAGCAATTGTAGTATGTTTTATAACAACACAATTTTATAATTTGTTCATGCTACTTTTCTAAAAGAAATGCGTATAATAAATAGTGTTCAAGGCCTTTTAATAAATCTCTGATAAAGTATTCATTTACTTTATCTATTTTTTTGTCCTTTCTTGAACTCTTGATAAGCTTCTAGAATTTTTGGACTTTTATTAAAAAAGCCACATAGACATTCAAAGGATTGGATTGTTGATGGGCTTAAGTAATGTTCACAAGCTTCCGCCTCAATCATTTGGTCACAATCCGGGTTAATCATTAATATAAACTCTCTTAGGATATTGTTGCGATTAACAAGCCTTTTACCTTCTAGTCGACCTTTTTCCGTTAGTTTTATACCCTTATATTTTTCATAAATAATATAGCCTTCAATTTCTAACTTCTTTAAACCTTTTACAACTGATGGAGGAGAGACGCTTAACTTATCAGCAATATCTCGTATTCTAATTTTTTCATCTTCTAAGGAAAAGTTATAGATCTCTTCTAAATAATCCTCAAGGCTTGGTGTAAGCATAATAAAACCTTCTTTCATTTATCTAAATAGCTGAAATTTTATTAATTAAACTTCAGGATGAAGAGTTTCATTCTTATAATAGTATATGTCATTTGAATGTGGACATAGAAGTGTATCATGTTTCCGTAGTTAAGAATGTGGTATTATTCAACCAAAGAAATTGACAAACTAAACTTTTCGATACTTTGTGAGTAAGGTGTCAGATACCTTACTTTTTTTCTTCCATTAAATAACATCATAAATTCTTAATATATTAATAAATAGATGTTGACATTTTAATCGTAATATCATAATATATAAATATAAAGAACTCTAAATTGAATTGACAAGTATTTAACAAATATATTGAATCAATGATAAATTGATGGGAGGGTATAATAATGAGTAAAAAGGTCTTAATCGTTGGTGGTGTAGCAGGTGGAGCAAGTACAGCTGCTAGATTACGTAGAATGGATGAAAAAGTAGAGATTATTCTTTTTGAGCGCGGTAAATATATTTCATATGCTAACTGTGGTTTACCTTATTATATTGGAGGTGCCATTGAAGAAAGAAGCAACTTATTGCTACAAACACCTGAGGGCATGGGTGAAAAATTCAATATGGAAGTCCGTGTTGAAAACGAGGTTCTTAGCGTTGATAAGGATAATAAAAAAGTTAAGGTGAAAAATCTTAAGACAGGCGAAGAATATGATGAAAGCTATGATGTTTTAGTCTTATCACCAGGTTCTTCACCACTTAAACCGCCTATTCCAGGTATTGATTTACCTAATGTTTTTAGTTTATGGACGGTTCCAGATACAGATAAAATTAAATCTTACGTTGACCAAAAGCAGCCTAAGAGAGCAGTTGTTGTAGGTGGCGGATTTATCGGTATTGAAATGGCTGAGAATTTACATGATAGAGGTTTACATGTTTCTATAGTAGAGATGGCAGACCAAATTATGAATAACTTAGATTATGATATGGCTCAACTCGTTCATGCTCATGTAGCTTCTAAAGGTGTTAATTTACACTTAGGCAATGGTGTGAAACAATTTGAGCAAAAAGGTGATGTTACTATTGTTCACCTCCAAAATGGCGAACAAATCGAAACAGATATGGTAATCTTATCAATTGGTGTAAAACCTAATGGTCAATTAGCTAGTGATGCTGGCTTAGACGTTAATCAACGTGGAGGTATCATCGTCAATGAATACCTACAAACTTCAGATGAAAATATATATGCTTTAGGAGATGCGATAGAAGTTGTTGACTTTATTAATCACCGAAAAGCTATGATTCCTTTAGCTGGACCTGCTAATAAGCAAGGGCGTATTGTTGCTAATAATATATGTGGACGTCAAGAGAAGTATAAAGGAACTCAAGGTTCAGCCATTGCTAAAGTATTTGATTTAGCAGTAGCTTCAACAGGTAACAGTGAGAAAGTACTAGGGAAAATCGATAAGAATTATGGTAAGAATTATCGAGTGACTTATGTACACCCTAATTCACATGCTGGGTATTATCCAGGTGGAGTACCAATGACAATCAAATTAATTTTTGATATGGAAGGTAAAGTTCTAGGATCACAAATAGTAGGGTATGATGGTGTTGATAAACGTATTGATGTAATCGCTGCTTCTATCCGTTTTGGTGGAACAGTTTATGATCTAGAAGAATTAGAATTAGCTTATGCGCCACCTTTCTCATCAGCAAAGGATCCAGTCAACATGGCAGGTTTTACAGCTGAAAATATCTTAAGTGGTGTTGTAGAGCCTATGCTAGTAAGGGAACTAGAAGAAGCTAATAGAGATGACATTGTTGTATTAGATGTAAGAGAACCAATTGAAAGAGATATGGGCTTCATTGATGGTTCAATCAATATACCACTCAATGACTTACGTAAACAACTTAACCAGCTTCCAAAAGATAAAACAATCGTTGTATATTGTGCAGTTGGTATTCGTGCCTATATTGGTGCTAGAATTTTAATGCAAAACGGCTATAAAGCTAAAAATTTATTAGGTGGTTATCGCTATTACAGTGTTGTGACAAAGGATTATAATACATCTGATATCACACCTCCCAGGCAAGGCATAAAAGAAGAGAAGACAGAAAAAGTGGAAGTGAAAAGTATGAATACTATCAAACTCAATGCTTGTGGACTTCAATGTCCGGGACCTATTATGCAAGTGTATAACAAGATTAATGATATGAATGAAGGTGAAGTATTAGAAGTTACAGCTACTGATCCTGGTTTTCCAGTTGACGTAAAAACATGGTGTGAAAAAACAAATAATACTTTTATTCGTTCAGAGAAATGTAAAGATCACTTTGTTGTTTATCTTAAAAAAGGACCTGACTGTTGCAAAGAAATTGAAGGTATGACTTGTGATGTTAACGGTAAAGATGGAAGCTCAATGGTAGTTTTCAGTGGTGATTTAGATAAAGCCATTGCAAGTTTCATTATTGCAAATGGAGCAGCAGCTATGGGTAAGCCAGTAACCATGTTCTTTACATTCTGGGGATTAAATGTTCTTAGAAAAGATGAAAAGGTGAAAGTAAGCAAATCTATCATCGAGAAGATGTTTGGAAAAATGATGCCTAGAGGAAGTAAGAAACTTGGTATTTCACGCATGAACATGGCAGGTATGGGGTCAATAATGATCAAAAAAGTTATGAAAGATAAGAATGTTGACTCTCTTGAAGATCTTATCGCTTTAGCTAAGAAAAATGGTGTACGTATCGTAGCATGTACAATGTCAATGGATGTAATGGGACTTAAAAAAGAAGAATTGATGGATGGCATTGAATATGCAGGCGTAGCTTCCTATCTTGGGGCAGCAGACGATGCCAATGTTAATCTATTTATCTAAAAAATAATATATATATGTGGAAAGAAATGATATCGGTCAAAAGGGCTAATACTAAAGATAAAATAGTATTGGTCCTTTTTAAAATACTCCTTTTAATAAAACATTAACAATATATAGGAAACATTGTTCCAAGGACTTGCATATTTTGTTTATATAGTGATTATTTGGACATACAGTGTCTTGTCACTTTTCAAGTAATTCTACCACCTCTGTAATAGAAGTATGACAACTATGATAATAGGAGTGATGACAGAAAGGGGACACAAAAAGATGACGAGCCGGAGAATAGTAACCCTATTATTTTTAATGATAATGACTTTAGGACTATTGACTGTTTATTCAGAGACTAGGGAACTAAAGTTATTTATTAATGGAGAAAGAGTAAAGGTTAATAAGGAGTTGGGATACCCGTTTATTGACCACAATGATCGAACTCAAATTCCATTTAGAGCGTTTTCGGAGGCATTTGGAGCTGAGGTAATGTGGGAGCCACAAAGGCAAGTAGGTTATGCTGTCAAAGATAATACAGTAATCGCTGTACCAATGGGTGAGCATTATATAATAAAAAATGGCTATAAAATTGATAGTGATACAGAAAATATCATGATTAATGACCGTATCTATATCCCTCTGCGTATTGTATTGGAGGCATTTGATTGCTCAGTACAATGGAATGATGAGGAATGGGCAATCTATGTTGAATCAGATAGTAGTAAACTACCATCACCTGAGCAAATAGATATAAGCAAAGAGGGCTTAAGAGGTGTGGAGATGGGTGATTTTGTTTCAAAGTTGACAAGTACATTAGGGCAACCTAATAGAGTTGATGACAGCGAGTATGACTTTGTTTGGTACATTTATAACAGTGATTATAGCAACTATGTACAAGTAGGTGTGAGGAATAATCAAGTTGTTGCCTTCTATACTAATGCTGCTTATTGGCAATTAACTAACTCAGTTAAATATGGAGTATCTACTACAGCTTTAAAGCAGACATTTGAAACGAGGAGTGGTAGTAGCTCTCAATTATATGCAACCAGTCAAAATATTGAGTATACATTTTTTGTGGATAGTTTAGATAATAATAAAGTAACATCTGTTTTAATGATAGATGCCAACGTTTCAAACAGCAGTTATTACGGTAATGGTGGTGTTGAATTAGGCGTTAGCTTTGAGAAAGATATATTTGATCTTACTAATGTTGAGCGAGTTAATCGAGGGCTAGAACCTCTCATATGGAAAGAGGACGTTGCAACAGTGGCACGCTTACACAGTCAAGACATGAGTGATAATATTTACTTTAGTCATAGGAACCTTCAAGGTGAAGCACCATGGGAACGAGCAACTGATGCAGGTATTAAATATTCCTATTACGGTGAAAACATAGCAATGGGCTACAAAAATGCTATTTATGTTGTAAGTGGATGGATGAACTCATCAGGACATCGTAATAATATGTTAAATGAAAACTACAGCGGATTAGGCGTAGGTGTATGGTTTACAGAAAATAATGTACCTTATTATACACAGAATTTCATTAGTAATTAGATAAAGATCTCAATTCCTTTTTAGGTGTTGAGATCTTTGACATGTATGACTAATTACTATATGGTATAAACTAGATGTATCGAATTTATATCATATAAATTACTTAAGAGTTCAATATTTTATTTGATTATTTCATTCAACTTATAGAGATGAGGGAGAAACTATGAACAAAGAGCTGTTTGAAACTTATACCCATCAATTACTCCATAATGATACGCCAAGTGTTTACTTTAATGAACTAAAAGAGTTTGAAGATTATCCCAAGAATTTAACGATTTCTTATCTTTTCAAGCTGGATCAAATACCACAGAATAAAAAATATCATCCAGAAGGACATGTATGGAATCATGTGATGATGGTAGTGGATAATGCTGCCAAGTTGAAAAGTGCTAGCCGAGATCCAAAGGTGTTTATGTGGGGAGCACTTCTTCACGATATTGGTAAATTGACCACAACCAAAGTCCGTAAGGGGCGTATTACATCTTACGATCACGATAAAGAAGGTAAAAATCTAGCTAAGAAAGTATTAGAAGAACTTACTGATGATGTAACTTTTATAGAAGCTGTTATGCCTTTAGTTAGGTGGCACATGCAGCCTTTATTTGTTAATAAAAACTTACCTTTTCAAGACTTGAGAACCATGGTGAATGAAGTTGTTCCTACAGAAATTGGTTTGCTATCATTATGTGATCGATTAGGACGAGGTGAATTAAAGGATGTTACAAAAGATGAAGAGTTAAAGGGGATTATCAGTTTCTTGAAAGCGTGTATTAAATACTCAAGAAATCAAGACGAACTTGAAGAGTTAATAGAGAATATGGAAAAGGGAATGTTATAAATGTTTATACCATCAAGCGTACTAATTGAAAAAGATGCTTTGGAATATCCCCTTGGGCAACAGTTATATGAAACCTTTAAGGAACAAAGTAAAGTGGATGTGGTTTTGCTTAAATCTAATCGTGTAACAGGATTACCTAAAGAACGGCGAGAAAAATACGAAGCAGGTAAGAAGACTATCGTTATTGGCGTACGTAAAACCATGAAATTTCAAAGTTGTAAACCCTCAGCTCATTTTCAATTACCTTTAGTTACTGGATGCATTGGACAGTGTGAATATTGTTATCTCAATACTCAGTTTGGTGATAAACCCTATACAAGGGTCTATGTCAATGTTGATGATATATTGGGGCAAGCAAAAAAATATATAGATGAAATGAAAGAGATAACTATCTTTGAAGGAGCAGCAACTTCCGATCCATTACCGATGGAAGACTATACACATAGTTTAGCTAAAACGATCAATTTCTTTGGGCTGCAAGAAAAAGGGAGATTTCGATTTGTATCCAAATACAATAACGTGGATTCACTTTTAGGATTGGATCATGGAAATCATACGGAGATAAGATTTAGCATTAATGCAGAAGACATTATTAAAAAGTTTGAGCATAAAACCCCTTCTCTTAGTCAACGTCTTTTAGGAACCCAAATAGTAATTGAAGCTAAATACCCTAGTGGTTTTATCATAGCACCCGTTTTTCTAGAGGAAGGATGGCAGAAGCAATATGGAAATCTCCTTGATGATATTGACAGGACATTTAGCAATGTTATGTTAGATCATCCTATTACTTTTGAAATTATCTCTCATCGTTTTACAGCAAGAGCTAAAAATATCATTAATGAAGTGTTTGAGAATAGCGAGTTGCCCATGGATGAAACAGAAAGAAAGTTTAAATATGGTCAATTTGGCTATGGTAAATATGTCTATCAAAAAGAGCAACTTGAGGAGATGAAAATGTTTTTTCAGCAACGTATAGAGAAATTTTCATTTCCACATAAAATATTATATATTATATAGATTGTGTTCACAGATTATTAACAATAATTAGACAGAAAATCACACTATTTCTAGCTTTTCTATGCTAAAATAGATATATAAATGAGTAAAGGGTGATTTTATGTGTCTAAATCCTATTTATCTAAATATGATTTTAAGAGCATTTTTTATAGTAACCGCAATTTTATTAGGTTACGATATTATACGAACGATTCTCTTTACCAAGGGACAAATTAAAGTTTATAACATCTACAAATCATCAGCTAATTTTAAGTTTCTAATATTATTGATATTAGGTATATTCCTTTGGTTATACGTAGGGAATATTTATGTACTATTAATTATCGTTGCCTTTATGGTGGATTTACTTTTCCACACTCTGATTATAAAAGATGGCTTGTATGAGAATGGATTAGTATATGATGAATTGTTTATTAAATGGAGTCAAGTTAAAAGTTATGAAGTCCTTACACCTAATAAAATTAAATTAGTAATAGAAAGAAAACTATTAGGTAAAACTTTTAATAAGACCTTGGAAATTATGGTTAAAGAAACCGATGCAGATCTAGAGAGTTTTTTAAGTGATAAATAATTAAATTCAGTCAAGTTAGAGTTTAAGAGCAGCTTACTTTATTCATCGTTAAGCTGCTCTTCTAATGTCTTCAGCCTATGTTTGTTCGTTTGTAGTAGCTATCAAACATATGTTTGCTTTTTATGATTTCCTATGATATAATATTGCCTAGTTGTATGAAGAAAGTAAGTGTTTGTGAGGTGATTTAACATGAAAAACTATATACATGTAAAAGGTGCTAAAGAACATAATCTTAAAGATGTAGATCTAAAGATACCAAGAGATGAGCTTATCGTTTTTACAGGATTGAGTGGATCAGGGAAATCTTCTTTAGCTTTTGACACTATATATGCAGAGGGACAAAGACGCTACGTAGAAAGTTTATCAGCCTATGCCAGACAGTTCTTAGGACAAATGGAAAAACCTGATGTTGAACATATAGAAGGGTTATCACCAGCCATATCCATTGATCAGAAAACGACTAGCCGTAATCCACGTTCAACAGTAGGGACTGTTACAGAGATTTATGATTACTTAAGATTACTTTATGCTCGTGTAGGTATACCTCACTGTCCTAAGTGTGGTAAAGAAATTAAGAAACAAACTGTTGACCAGATGGTTGACATTATCATGGGTTTACCTGAACGTACCAAAATACAGATTCTTGCACCCGTAGTTAGAGGGCGTAAAGGACAGCATATTAAGTTATTAGAACAAGCAAAGAAATCAGGTTATGTTCGTGTACGTATTGATGGCAACATGTACGAACTTTCAGAAGAAATTTCATTAGAAAAAAATAAAAAGCATACCATCGAAGTTGTGGTTGACCGTCTTGTCATTAAGGATGGGATTGAAAAGCGTTTAACAGATTCAATTGAAACAGTCATGCATTTAACTGGTGGATTATTAGTTGTTGATGTTATAGATGGTGAAAGTATGAATTTCAGCCAAAATTTCTCTTGTCCAGATTGTAATATTAGTATTGATGAGATAGAGCCTAGGTTATTTTCATTCAATAACCCCTTTGGTGCTTGTCCACACTGTACAGGCTTAGGTATGAAGATGAAATTTGACCCAGAACTCATTGTACCGAATCCCCATCTTTCACTAGCAGAAGGGGCAATTAATGTTCCAGGGTGGAATGCAATATCCAATAAAGACAGTATGGCTCGTGCTCTCTTTGATTCACTATCCAAGGTATATAACTTCTCTTTGGATGTACCTTTTATAGATTTATCCGATGATGTAAAGGATATGATTTTTAATGGTACCAATGGTCAGAAAGTAACGGTTAATTTTAACGGGTCTTACGGTAAGAAGACTTACGAGTACGACTTTGAAGGTATTATTGCTAATCTCCATAAACGTTATCAAGAGACATCTTCAGAGTATATGCGTGGTGAATATGAAGCCTATATGACCAACACAGAATGTCATGTTTGTAAAGGTGCTAGGTTAAAGCCTGAAGCACTTGCTGTAAAAGTAGGGGATAAAAATATTTCACAAATCACAGAGATGTCTGTACGTGATGCCCATACATTCTTTAACCATTTAGAGCTAACAGAACGACAACAATTAATTGGTGAACAGATTTTTAAAGAAATCAACGCCAGAATTGGTTTCCTAGTTGATGTAGGTTTGGACTATTTATCTTTATCCCGGTCAGCTGGAACCCTATCTGGTGGAGAAGCTCAGAGGATTCGTTTAGCAACACAGATTGGTTCTGGTCTAGTTGGCGTACTCTATATATTAGATGAGCCAAGTATTGGACTACATCAACGTGATAATGAACGCTTACTTAAAACGTTGAAACGCCTTAAGGATTTAGGGAACACATTGATTGTCGTGGAACATGATGAGGATACCATGTTTGAAGCAGACCATATTGTTGATATTGGCCCAATGGCAGGTTCACATGGTGGTGCCATTATTGCACAAGGTACAGTAGAAGACATTATGGCGAATGAAGAATCACTTACTGGAGCCTATTTAAGCGGTCGTAAAAAGATTGAAATTCCTGATCAAAGGCGTCAGCCCAATGGTAAATGGCTAAAACTCAAGGGTGCCAATGAAAATAATTTAAGAGGTGTCAACATTGATATACCTTTAGGTATTTTCACTTGTGTAACTGGGGTATCAGGTTCAGGTAAGAGTTCATTTGTTAATGAAATTTTATATAAACGCTTAGCAAGAGATTTGAATAAATCAAAAATAAAACCAGGTAAACACAAGGATGTTGTTGGTATTGAACACCTTGATAAAGTAATCGATATCGATCAATCACCTATTGGTCGTACACCTCGATCAAATCCAGCTACATATACTGGAGTATTTGATCATATTCGCGATATCTATGCTCAGACTGCAGAAGCTAAAATGAAGGGTTATCAAAAAGGACGATTTAGCTTCAATGTCAAAGGTGGTCGTTGTGAAGCCTGTCGTGGTGATGGTATTATTAAAATTGAAATGCACTTTTTACCCGATGTCTATGTTCCTTGTGAAGTATGCCATGGTAAACGTTATAATCGAGAGACATTAGATGTTAAATATAAAGGGAAGTCCATTGCAGAAGTATTGGCGATGACAGTCGAAGAAGCTCTGGAATTCTTTGAGAATGTACCTCGTATAAAGAGAAAACTTCAAACCCTCAACGATGTAGGTCTAAGTTACATTAAACTTGGTCAACCATCTACAACACTATCAGGTGGGGAAGCTCAAAGGGTAAAACTGGCTACGGAGCTTAGTAAACGAAGTACAGGTAAGACCATGTATATTTTAGATGAACCTACTACAGGACTTCATTTCGCAGATGTCCATAAACTCATTCATATTTTGCAGAAGCTTGTAGAAGGTGGCAATAGCGTATTAGTTATTGAACATAACTTAGATGTTATAAAAACTTCAGACTATATCATTGACATGGGACCCGAAGGGGGAGACCGTGGAGGTAAAGTCATAGCAACTGGAACACCAGAGGATGTTTCTACTACAGCAGGTTCCTATACAGGACTATTCCTCAATAAAATTTTAAATAAAGATAAATAGCAATAAGACCTTGTTAAATGACACAGTTCGACTGTAGGTTGTTTGATGAGGTTTTTTTATATGAATAAACAATCAAAAACGATCAAATTATCTGGTTGGTTTGATGATAAACAATCAAATATAGAGTGATTATATAAATTTATGTGGTTGATGTTGTGCAACTAATTATGAAATTTTATTAATAATAGTTAAAATATAAGAAATTTTATTATAAAAAATGCTTGATTTTTGGTTTTGATTATATTATAATAAAATCAATCAAAAACAATCAACTTACAATAATTTAAATGATTGGATGTGATTGAATGCAGGGCATAGCTGTAAGTAAAGGAATAGGGATAGCTAGACCGTTTATTTATAATCAACAAGAAATAATCATTAATGATATAGAAGTTGCACAAGAAGAAATCGTGTATGAAGAAGAAAAGATTGATAGTGCATACCTAGAGGCAGAATTACAACTAAATGCTCTCAAAGAAAAGGCTTTAAATGAAATTGGAGAAGAAGAAGCTGAAATTTTTGAAGCACATTTGATGATGTTAAAAGATCCTATGTTAGCTGAAAGGATTAAGGAGAGTATAGATCAAGGGAAAAAGGCTGAAGTAGCAGTAGAAGCTGCAAGACAAAACATTGAGAAAATGTTTATGGCTATTCCTGATCCATATATTCAAGGGAGAGCTGCTGATATTAATGATGTGACAAGGCGTTTGATTCAAATTCTATTAGGTATCGATCACCAATCACTTGCAGATATTAATGAACCCGTTATCCTTATAGCTAAAGACCTAACGCCTTCTGACACAGTCGGGTTAAGTAAGCAAGTTAAAGGTATTATAACGGAGATCGGAAGTGAAACCAGTCATGCAGCCATTATAGCTAAAGCTATGGGGCTTCCAGCCATGGTTGGTGTAAAAAATGCAGTCCAAGCTGTTGATAATGCAGAAGTTATCATACTGGATACAGTTGACAGCAATATCATCATGGATCCTTCAGAAAGTCTACTAAAGAATTATCATGATCGTCTAGAGGTGCTTGAAAGAGAAAGGGATGCTTTAAAGGCGTTAAAATTCGAAAAAGCAATGACTACCGATGGTCATGTGATTAAGCTATATGCCAATATTGGAAGTACAAATGAACTACCTTATATGATTGAGAATGGTGCGGAAGGTATCGGATTATTGAGAACAGAATTAATCTATATGAATAGTGACCATTTTCCAACAGAAGAGGAGCAGTTCAACATTTATAAGGAAGTTGCTGAGAATGGTGGCAATGAGATCATCATAAGAACTTTAGACATTGGTGGGGATAAACAACTATCATATTATGATTTTCAAGAAGAAATGAATCCTTTTTTAGGCTTTAGAGCTATTCGTTTGTGTTTAGGTAAAGAAGAAATATTCAAGACACAATTAAAAGCTATATTAAGAGCAGCTATTTATGGAAACATTAAGATTATGTTTCCAATGATTACTTCAATGGAAGAGCTTAGACAGGTAAAATTAATCTTGGAACAATGCAAAAAAGAATTGAAAACAACTGAGGTAGCTTACAAAGAAGATATATCTGTGGGTATTATGATTGAAGTTCCAGCTGCAGTGATGATTGCCGACATGCTCATAGAAGAAGTTGATTTCTTTAGCATAGGAACCAATGATTTATGCCAATATTCTCTAGCGGTTGATCGAATGAATACAAATGTAGCTCATTTATATCAACCTCTACACCCAGGCGTTTTACGAATGATTAAAAAAGTAATTAAGGATGCACATGACCATGAAAAAATGGTAGGTATGTGTGGTGAAATGGCAGGGAATCCAGATTTCACACCAGTATTAGTGGGATTAGGATTAGATGAATTAAGTATGAGTCCTTCTTCAATACCTGTGGTGAAGAAGATTATTCGGCAATTAGACTATAAAAAAACAAGAGATCTGGCGAAACAACTTACTAATTATAATACAGTTTCTGATATTCAAAAAAGGCTCGAAGAGGAGGCACTAAAATGTTAATTAATGAACAGTTAATAGAAATGAATCTTAGTGTAAATACAAAGGAAGAAGCTATTAGATATCTAGCCAGTTTAGCAAAAGGGGCTGGAAGGATCAATAATATCGATGAGTATGTGAAAGCAGTCTTAAAACGTGAAGAAGAATGCAGTACAGCTGTGGGCTTTGGTGTGGCGATACCGCATGGTAAGACTGATGCTGTTAATGAACCATTCTTAGGATTTGCAAAAGTGAAAGACCTTGATTGGCAAGCGTTAGATGATAATACCGTTGATATTGTGTTCATCATCGGGGTGCCAGCAGCACAAGCAGGTTCTGAGCATCTTAAAATACTTGCCATGATTTCAAGAAAATTAATGAAACAAGATTTTAGAGAGCAACTCAGAAAAGTAGAGACTAAAGAAGAATTGCTTCATGTTCTTGAAGAAGCAATAGGATAGAGGTGAGGAAAATGTTTCCAGAAGAACGGAGAAAAGAAATAGTAACACTCCTTATGGCTAATCAAAGTATTTCAGTTAAGGAGTTGTGTGATACATTAAATGCTTCAGAAGCCACCATTCGTCGAGATCTTACCCTATTGGAACAAGAAGGGAAGATTGAACGGACCCATGGGGGGGCCATGATTAGTAGTAGTATTAATGTCACAGAGGAGCCATCTTTTTTTCAAAAAGAATCCAGATATCATGATGAAAAATTGAGAATAGCTGAGAGAGCATTTGATTTAATTAAAGAAAATGATAGCGTTGTACTGGATTCAGGAACAACAACATTAGAATTAGCTGGTCTTATTGGTGAATCAACCATTCCTTTAGTAGTGGTAACCAACTCAACTATGGCAGCCCATTTAATTGCCAAGAATGAAAAAGTTGAGTTATATACTGTTGGGGGTAAGGTACGCCTAAATACATTAGCTACAGTTGGGAATTTAGCTATAGATAGCTTAAGAAGGTTCAATGTGAATAAAGCTTTCATTGGTAGTAATGGTATTACCATTGAGAGTGGATTAACAACACCAGACTTAGCTGAAGCTGATGTGAAACGAGTGATGATGAATATGGCTTCTGAAGTGACTGTTTTAGTAGATCATAGTAAATTCAATAAAGTTGCTCTTTGTGAAGCTGGACCTATATCCAAGATTGACAGGATCATCACTGACACAGGGTTAGAGCAATATATATTAGATCAATATCTCCGTTATGACATAGATGTGATACGTGTTTAGAAGGGAGTGGGGGTATGATAACGACTATTACTTTGAATCCAGCAATTGATCGCACGCTCATTGTTGACCAATGTATTTTGGGAAAAGTACATCGCATTAAATCATGTAGGGAGGATGTAGGTGGTAAGGGAATCAACGTTGCCAAAGTTATTCATCTCTTAGAGGGTGAAACAACCGCTATTGGTTTTTTAGGAAGCAGAAATAAAAAAGAAATTGAAGCGTATTTTCATCAAGAAAACATTCAGTTTGATTTTGTTGATATTGATGATAAGAATAGAGTGAATACAAAGATAGTTGATTTAAGCACAATGACCACTACAGATTTTAACGACAGCGGCTTTCAAATTCATGCTGAGCAAATCAGTTTGATCAAGAGTAAAGTAGAAGAATATGCTAAAGTATCGGATTACATGATTTTCAGTGGAAGTATGCCCTGGGGGTGTTCAGAAGGCTTATATAAAGAATTAATAGAGTTGGTAAAAGACCACACAAAAACCGTTCTTGATGCTGATGGTAAACTTTTGGCGGAAGGTATAAAAGCAAGTCCCTTTCTCATTAAACCGAATATACATGAACTTGAAAATACCTTTGGCGTTAAGGTGGATTCTATAGAAGATGTTATTCATGCAGCACAAAAGATTAGCAAGAACTACGATATTCGATGGGTTTTAGTGTCCATGGGCAAGGAGGGAAGTGTACTTGTTTCCAAGGAAAAGGTTATCATGGCTAATCCTATTCCAGTGAAGGCTATAAATTCCGTTGGAGCAGGTGATTCTATGTTAGGTGGATTTATTAATTCTTATGCCTTAGATGAAGATCCTTTTAAAGCCCTTGTTTATGGGACGGCATGTGGAACTTTAGCGGTGACAACTGAGGGAACTCAAGGCTTCACAAAAGATCAAGTACAGGTAATACAATCAAAAGTCGTTGTTAATGATGTAAGTAGTCAATATGACCATCATTAATATAAATGTTTGATTCTTTCTTGAAATCAAGCGTAAGTCTTATAGTCTAGACATAATTGTGGTTGTGAACTCATTTAATAACCACGTACAAAGTGATTAGTCATAACATTTTATATTTTCTGTGATCTAATCAAATAATAAGAGGAGGGTTTTATATGAAAATTTTAGCTGTAACTGCTTGTACAACTGGAATAGCCCATACTTATATGGCTGCAGAAGCTATTGAAGAAGCAGCTAAATCCAAAGGGTATGAGGTGAAGGTAGAAACAAGAGGTTCTGTAGGGGTAGAGAATGAATTAACAGCAGAAGAAATTAAAGAAGCAGATGCTATTTTATTAGCATGTGATACAACAGTTCCTATGGAAAGATTTAATGGAAAAAAAGTATTAAGTGTTGCTGTAAGTGAAGCTATTAAAGACACTGGTAAACTTATCGATGAAGCATTAAAAGCTCCAGTATACGGTGGAGAAGATTTGGTTGATGAAGTGTCTAGAATAAAAGAAGAACGCAGAGGTCAAAGAAAAGGAGCGTATAAACACTTATTAAATGGCGTATCCTTTATGATTCCTTTTGTCGTTGCAGGTGGTATTGCAATTGCACTTAGTTTCTTATTTGGTTATGATGCATTTCAACAAGAAGGTACCCTTGCTGCTTATTTGATGGGAATTGGTGGTGGAGCAGGTGCATTTGGTTTAATGGTACCGATTTTAGCAGGTTATATAGCTTACTCTATTGCTGACAGACCAGGTCTAGCACCTGGTATGATTGGTGGTATGATTGCTGGACAATTGAATGCCGGTTTCCTAGGTGGTATTGTTGCCGGTTTCTTAGCAGGTTATATTGTTAAGCTCATTAAGAAGTATATTAAACTACCAAGGTCTTTACAAGGCATTATGCCTGTGCTTATTATTCCTGTACTTGGTTCATTATCAGTTGGCTTAATCTTGTTCTATGTTGTAGGCTCACCTGTAGCCGCAATCAATGCAGCCATGAATAATTTCTTAACGGGATTATCCGGTGCAAATGCAGTTGTTTTAGGGTTGGTCATTGGTCTTATGATGGCTTTTGATATGGGTGGACCAGTTAATAAAGCGGCCTATGCATTTGGTACTGGAACATTGGTTGCAGGGGCTGGTTCAATGACCATGGCAGCTGTTATGGCAGCTGGTATGGTACCACCATTAGGATTAGCTTTAGCAACTGTATTATTTAAGAATAAATTTTCTAATGCTGAAAAAGAGGCTGGTAAAGCAGCTTGGGTATTAGGAGCAAGTTTCATTACTGAAGGCGCCATTCCTTTTGCGGCAGCAGATCCAGTACGCGTTATTCCATCAATCATGTTAGGATCTGCAGTAACTGGTGCATTATCCATGTTATTTGAAGCAACTTTATCAGTTCCACACGGTGGAATCTTTGTATTCTTTGCAATTGAAAATTTATTAGGTTATATCATTGCAATTGCAGTAGGTACTGTAGTAACAGCTTTAACAGTTGGAGCATTAAAGAAAACAGCATAAACTATAGCAAGGAGGTATTCAAGTGTTGACGGAGACATTAATCATTCCCTTTGCAGAAGGGCTACATGCAAGACCAGCGTCTGAACTCACAAAGGTTTGCCAAAAATTTAAGTCAAAAGTAACTTTAGAAAAAAATGAGACAAAAGTAGATCCCAAAAGTATACTTGGCATTTTGAGTTTAGGTGCAGTTAAAGGAGATTCGGTCAATATTACAACAGATGGAGAAGATGAACAAGAAGCAATGAAGGCAATTAGAGTCTTTATGAAAGCATAAATTTACACACTTAATATAAAGTATAGAAGTATTTATATGTAATAAGAGGCATCGGGACTATATTTAAAGTTTCGATGCCTCTTATAGTATTGAAATAGTTTAGCCACTCTTTAAGAAATTTAATAATTGATTATATGTGTATATAAGTGTATAATATTGAATATAACACATAAAAACATATTAATGCACATAAAAGCAATAAAGATTGCTATTAATAGTGAAAGAGGGGTATAAAAGTGAAATTATCCATTGACTACATTAATCCTATAATTGGATGTACCACAGTATTGGAAGATGGTGATCGTGACTCCGTAGGTAAAACTTTTCCTGGTTCAACTACACCTTTTGGACTAGTTCAGTTAAGTCCAGATACTACAGATAAATCAGATCACACATCAGGTTATAATTATTACGATAACGAAATTCTAGGTTTTAGTTTAGCCCGTATGACAGGTGTTGGTTGGTACGGGGAGTTTGGAAATTTTAGAATAATGCCGATAGAAGGAACACCTGGATTTCTTCCAACAGAAGTAGCTTCAGTATTCGATCATAAGACAGAAGATGCATCAATTGGCTACTATCGTGTCCTTCTTGACCGCTATCATGTCATGACGGAGCTAACCACTGCTCGAAGAGCTGGCATGATGCGATTTTCATTTAATGGTTCCAAAAAGCCTGGAGTAGTTATAGACTTATCGAGACGTATAGGTGGACACTCAGCCAAACAATTGATTAAAATTACTGGAAAGAATACTTTAGAAGGATGGATGGATTGTCCATCCAGCTCAGGGGGGTGGGGAAAAGGGGCAGGTAAAGTTAGTTATAAAATGCATTTTTATGCAGAATTCTCAGAGCCTTTTGATAACTACAAATTCATTGATGGTAAAAAAACGCTACCAAATCAAACATTGATAGAAGGTGAGCAACTCTTTTTTCAGGCTGATTTCACATGCCGTACACTTCTTGTTAAAGTGGGGATTTCTTTTGTGGATATTCAAGGTGCAAAAAAGAATTTAGAGAGCGACATACCTCATTGGGACTTCGAAAGAGTTTACATGGACAACAGGAAGCTTTGGGATGAAGCTTTGGGAGGGATTAAGATTTCTGGTGGTACAGAGGTGCAAAAAGAAGCTTTTTTTACATCACTATACCATACAATGATTGATCCTCGGATGGCATCAGATAGTGACGGTAGGTACGTTGGAGCAGATGGCAAAATACATACTACAAGTAATTTCGTATACAGAACTGTTTTTAGTGGGTGGGATGTATTCAGAAGTCAGTTTCCGTTACAGACGATACTCAACCCACAGCTTGTTAACGATGAAATTAACTCATTTATACAGCTTGCTCAATTGAGTGGGAAAGGGTATCTACCTAAATGGGAAATAATGAATTCCTATAGTGGGTGTATGGTTGGGGATCCAGCCATCTCAGTAATAACAGATGCTTATTTGAAAGGTATCAGGGATTATGATGTTGAAGCAGCTTATCTTGCATGTCGACAAACAGCTTTAGGGAAGGAGACAAATCGAGATGGTGCAGCTGATTATTTAAGACTGGGGTGGGTACCCAATGAGTTATCTTGCACCTTAGAAAACTGTTATGCTGATTGGTGTCTAGCACAACTTGCAAAAGCTTTAGGGAAAGAAGAAGACTACAAAATATTGATCAAGATGGCTGAAAATTATAGAAAGATTTATGATCCAAGCGTGGGGTGTATGAGAGCAAAAGATCATGAAGGTAACTTCATTCCTTGGGAAGGTAAAACAAGTTATGGACAAGGGTGTGTTGAATCAAACCCGTTCCAGCAAGAGTGGTTTGTTCCTCATGATGTAGAAGGCTTAAAGCAGCTTATGGGTGAAGAACATTTTTATGATGAACTCATTGAGTTATTCGAAAAAACGCCTAAACATATGAAGTGGAATGACTATTATAACCACTCTAATGAACCAGTTCATACGATCCCCTTTATGTTTGCGGCAGCTGGGCGCCCATGGCTTACTCAACAATGGACTCGTTTTATCGTGGATCATGCATATGGTACGGGACCAGAAGGGATTATTGGTAATGAAGATGTAGGGCAGATGTCGGCATGGTATGTCTTTGCCGCAATGGGATTTCATCCACTATGCCCTGGTGATAGTCATTATATTTTGAATGGTCCTTTGTTTAAAGAAATAACGATTCAATTAGATGATCAATACCATTCTGGAAAGGAATTTAAAATAATAGCAGATAACTATCATCCGGATAATTGTTATATTAAATCTGTCAGACTAAATGGGGAAGTACTTGAACAACCTTGGATCACTCATAAAGATATTATTTCTGGGGGAGAGTTAAGATTTGAGATGAGCCATCAACCGAATAAGAGTTGGGGTAAGAATACTGATGTCAGTTATCCGTCGTTAACAATGAAATAAAGAGTAAGCAAACCATAAAGTTTGATAATTCTGCAGGATATCAGCAATGATTAAGAGTAGGATTATCAAACTATTTTATTGTTAAATATATACGAATACCCATATTTTATGATAAAATAGAAGAATAGAGTAGCAAATTATAGTATATGGGGGAGTAAGTATTGGCTAAAATGAAAAAAGTGCTCACCTTTTTTGTACTTCTCTTAATATGTATCATAATCTGGTTATTTAACTCGAAAGCAATGGTTTTAAATTCGTTAGCAGATTACCAAAATAATTTTGGAATGATTACAGAAAAAGATGAGCTCTATCTATTAGATGGATTATGGGAGTACTATCCCAATCAAATAATCGATGCAAGTGATTTGAATTTTAAAAGTTTTGATGGAAAACATAATGTTTCTTTACCGCATAAAATGGGAGTAAATGTAGAGTTTGCAACTTATCGACTTACAATTGAGTCACCTTATTGTCCCGAACTAGGCTTTCTGATGAATGAAGCAAATCCAAATATGAAAGTTTATTTAAATGGGACACGTATTCGAAAGGATCATTCTCTTCCTTGGATACACTACCTTCCTAATTATCCACGAATTGATGTGGTTATACAGGTTTGGCAAAATGATACCTCCTATGGTGGATTAAAAGGAAATATGGTAGTAGGAATGTATGATAAAATTGCTAGGACATATGACTCTTATAATCAAATACAATTAACGATCTGCGTGATAACTTTAATTCTTGGTATATACTTATTTGCTTTGTATTTCTTTACAGATAGAAATAAGGTTATTTTAACCTATGCTCTATTTACCATTATGGTATCTATCATTTTAGCTTTTTGTGGTTTGAGTGTAACCAAAGGAATTCATGATATATCCGTTGAACTGTTTTTATTTTTAAAAAACATCTCATATTTACTAGCTATTATTTTCTATATTATGTTTGTAAAACGTGCACTTAAAGATGAGGGGATATACATCAGACAAGGGATATATAAGTTAGCTATAATTATACTCATTTTAAGCTCAGTAGTCATATTATTTTTACATGGGAATCAGTATAATACCTTTATACGAGGTATCGATTACTTGGTATATACCATATTGTTTTATATTTTTGTCAAGAGTTTTCCGTTATGGTTTTCACCTCATGTAGAATCCAAGTTTTTATTAATTAGCACCTATGTTTCAGCAGTAAGCGCTATAATCATATTAGATAATGACTATTTGATAACAACGTCAAGTCTAGTATTATTTGGATTAGCCATTGGAATACTCATACAGACATTGTATTTTGCTTTCCAATTTTATAAGAAATTTAAAGAAGCCAACATGGTTTTAGTAGAAAATCAGCGTATGCTCAATGAGGTTCAAAAATTTAATGAGATTCTGGATAAAAAGATTACTGAACGAACGCGAGTATTAGAAGACTTAGTTAAAAAAGATCCATTAACTGAGCTCTATAATCATCTACATATTTTTAATATCATCGATGAGATTGTTAGTCAGCATGACCATTATGATTCTATACACATCTTTATGGGGGATCTTGATAATTTCAAGAAAATTAATGATCAATATGGACACTTAGCAGGAGATTCAGTTTTATTAAGGATTAGTGATATCATGCGTAATCACATGATTAGTGATAAGAAGCGATTAACTTTTGGACGATATGGCGGTGAAGAATTCATTGGTATTGCAGTTAACATGTCTTCTAATGAATTTTATAAGGAAGTGGATAGTATTAGACAAGAGTTAGCTGAAATTATTTTTGAAGACATGGATGGTAATGATTTCAAAGTAACCATGAGTGGTGGCATATCCATCTATAAAGATCAGACAACAGAAGTACTTATAAAAGAGGCAGATGTTCAGTTGTATAAAGCTAAGAAATTAGGAAAAAATAAAATATGTTATGAGGCGATATAGTCGACAATATAGAAATATGAAGCGGCTATGTCGCTTTTTTTGGATTTTTCTACTAGCAGAAAGAGTGATACTATGCATAAATTGAGAAGAAAACAGATCATCTTGTTTTATATGATGACCATATTTTTTTGGTTTTCCTTATACGCTTACACATCAGAATTAACACCTTATGCTGAATCTTTAGGTGCGACACATCGAATGGCTGGTATGATTACTGGAGCATTCGGTATAACACAGATTCTTTTAAGGTTACCCCAAGGGATCATTACTGATCGTATCAATAAAAGAAAGATATTTATAAATTTCGGACTATTAGTAGGAGTATTAAGTGCTCTTATTCCATTTTTTTATCCTAATGTATACACACTTTTAATAGGGCGTTTATTGGCAGGAATTACTGGTTCTACATGGGTAGCTTATACGGTTTTGTTTACAAGTTATTATGATGCTCATGAATCACCTAAAGCCATGGGAATTCTCAATGGATTTAACTATTTAGGACGTATGTCTGCAATGCTCTTAGGTGGAATCATAGCATTCTCATTTGGTACACCTTATTTATTTATCTTAAGTTCTGTAGGTGCACTAATTGGACTCATATTCAGTTTTTTCATTAAAGATAACGATGAACTATCACCTGATCCCATCAATGTAAAGGAGATTAGAGAAATTAGTAAAGATAAATTACTCATCTTCTATTCATTGCTTGCAGTTATTTCTCAGTTTATTTCATTTGCAACGGTTTATGGATTCACACCAATTATCGCTACAACTAATTTCGCCGCAAACAGCCTGCAACTTGGGATATTAGCCTTCTTAGCTATACTGCCAGCAGCACTTATCAGTCCTTTTTCTGGAACTCTATTGATCAAGTGGTTCGGAGAAAGGAATACACTAATTATTGGTTTTTTCATTAGTGCGATCACTTGCTTTATCATCCCTTTAGTACCAAATTTGGGTATGCTCTATTTGGTGCAGTTCATTGCAGGAGCTGGTAAAGGGATGGTATTTCCACTTCTGATGGGTTTAAGTATTAAACATTTTCCTGACGATAAACGCGCTACAGCTATGGGATTGTATCAGGCTGCCTATAGTGCAGGTATTGTTTTTGGTCCTATGGTTCTAGGGTTTGTAAGTGATAGTTATGGACTTTTTACAGGTTTCGTTGTTACAGGAATCATTGGATTTATTGCTGTAATCATGGTATTATTAAGTCATAAACAACTTGGGGTTAAGAAGACCACATAAAAGTACTTTTTGAGGAGGAATACACATTGAAAATAGCAATTTTAGATGCAAAAACCTTAGGAAATGACCTTGATTTAACCATATATGAGCAATTGGGAGAAGTTAAAATTTATGATTTTACTCGTCCAGAACAAGTTTTAGATCGCATTACAGGTATGGATGTTATTATTACAAATAAAGTTGTGTTAGGTGAAGAAAATTTATCCAAAGCACCTACTATTAAATTGATTTGCGTAACAGCTACTGGAACCAATAATATTGATTCTACTTATTGTAAAGCAAATAAAATTGGTGTTGCTAATGTGGCGGGTTACTCAACGGATAGTGTTGCTCAGCATACATTCGCATTGCTCTTTTACTTATTAGAACATCTTCCTTATTATGATCAATATGTAAAGTCAGGCAAATATGTTGATGATGAAATCTTTACCCATTTTGATAAAAAGTTTTGGCAAGTTAAAGATAAGACTTGGGGAATTATTGGACTAGGTGCCATAGGCCGTAGAGTTGCAGAAATCGCTAAGCTATTTGGTGCAAATATCATTTATTATTCAACATCTGGTCAAAATAACAATGATCAATATAAACGTGTTGAGCTAGAAGAACTTTTAGCTGAGTCAGATATTATATCAATCCATTCACCATTAAACGATAAAACAAAGAATTTAATTACTTATACTGAGCTTGATAGAATGAAGAGAAACGCTATACTTCTAAATTTGGGCCGAGGAACTATTGTCAACGAAGCTGATCTTGTTAAAGCCCTTAATGAAGACTTGATTGCTGCAGCGGGATTAGATGTTCTTGAACATGAACCCATTAATGCGGATAACCCACTTCTTATGGTAAAAGACAGTAATAAGTTATTTGTTACACCTCATATAGCATGGGCTAGTCTAGAAGCAAGACAAACTGTGGTAAGAGAAGTATATGAAAACATCGTAGCTTTCACAAAAGGTGAAATTCGTAATAGAGTGGAGTTATAGTATGCAATACAAAAATGACATCATAGAAGCAACCTTTTTAGAACGACCTAACCGTTTTATAGCGCATGTTCTGATTGATGGGAAAGAAGAAGTAGTACATGTTAAAAATACTGGACGATGTCGTGAAATTCTTGTAGAAGGCGTTAAAGTATATTTAGAACAAGCAAGCAATCCTAATCGTAAAACAAAATACTCATTGATTAGTGCTTATAAAGGAGAGCGACTCATAAATATTGATTCACAGATTCCTAACGCAATCATTGAAAATGCTGTTAAAGATAATAAAATTAAAGGAATTGATCAAACAACCTTTGTTAAACGAGAAGTAACCTATGGTAAATCCCGATTTGACCTATACTATGAAACAGAAAAAAGTAAAGGGTTTATCGAAGTTAAAGGTGCTACACTAGAGATTGATGGTATGATAACATTCCCCGATGCACCAACTGAGAGAGGAACCAAGCATGTTCTAGAAATGATTGATGCTGTCAAGGCAGGCTATGAAGGTTCAATCATCTTTCTCGTTCAAATGAAAGATGTGGACTACTTCACACCTAATAAAAAAATGGACCCAGATTTTTCAAAAGCTTTAAAACGTGCTCATAAAGCCGGTGTCCGCATTCTAGCCTATGATTGCATAGTAACCAAAGATTCCATAGAGTTCAATGAAGAAGTACCAGTAGTTTTTAAATAAGTTATCCAAGTCATTATATGACTTATAAAAAAGGTAGTGCTCCAAAATGGGGGACTACCTTTTATGCTAAACTCTATAAGTAATATATATGAATAGCGTTACAGAAAGGATGGATGGAGTTCTATGGAGCAACGAGCCATGGAGGGCGAGTCTGGCTGTCTAAGACATGGACGTCTTTCCAACCAGCGCAATAGTACTCCATTCATCCTTGACTCTATTATGAAGCTCCTAATTAACAGGTACTACCGCCCCTTCATATTTCTCAAGAATAAACTCTTTTACACTCTCAGAAGTCAAAGCATCAGATAATGCCTGTAAATCTTCACGGTCATCTTCACCATTACGAATGGTTAAGATGTTCACATAAGGAGATTCCTCGCCTTCTATAATTATGGCATCCTCAATAGGAACAAGGTCAGCTTGTAAAGCGAAGTTTGTATTAATAACAGCTCCATCTACATCATCTAAAGTCCTAGGTAATAAAGCGGCATCTACTTCTTCAAAAGTTATGTTTTTAGGGTTATCAACAATATTAAGTACTGTAGCACGACTGTTAGCAGGATCATCTAAAGAAATTACCCCATTGTTGTGAAGTAAAGCCAGTGCCCTTGCTTCGTTTGATGGATCATTAGGTACTGCAATTGTTGCACCTTTTGGTATGTCCTCAAGAGAAGAGAAATTCTTGCTGTATAAACCCATTGGTTCAATATGGACCTTAGTTAATGCATTAATCTCATAACCAAAATCAGCTATTTGAGCTTCAAGGTAAGGGAAATGTTGAAAGAAGTTAGCATCCACTTCTTTATCAGCTAATGCACGATTAGGGATATTATAGTCTTCAACAACAACTATTTCCAAGTCAATACCTTCTTTACTTAGGTCTTCTTTAATGAATTCTAAGATTTCAGCGTGGGGTACAGAAGTTGCAGCTACCTTCAATGTATTATCATCTTTTCCACAACCAGCTAAAACACTAATGGCTAAAGTTAAAATTAATCCTAATAGTAAACCTTTTTTTCTCATATCTATATCCTCCATTTTCTTTATCTTTTATTTAGTTTTGAAGCGATTCTATTACCTGCCCATTGTATAAACTGAACAAGAAAAATAATGAGTATAACAGTAACTATCATGAGTGTACTGTCATAGCGCTGATAACCATATTGGATTGCGACCTTTCCTAATCCTCCACCACCAAGTAATCCAGCCATGGCACTATAGCCAACAAGATAAACCATGGTTAGAGTAATCCCTGAAACGATGGAAGGAATAGATTCAGGAAGTAATACCTTATAAATAATCTCCCATGTAGTAGATCCCATGGATTGGGCAGCCTCAATAATACCATGATCAATTTCTTTCATTGCGTTCTCAATAACCCTTGCAACAAAGGGGGCAGCAGCAATGGATAAAGGTACAATGGTTGCTGTAGTACCTATGGATGTTCCAACAATGAATCGGGTAAAAGGAATCAGTGCTACCATCAATATAGCAAAAGGGAAAGAGCGCCCTATGTTTACGATGGTACTCAGAACTTTATTGAAAAGGGGTAATGGTTTGATACCTTTACCATCAGTGATAACTAATAATGTACCTAAAGGTAATCCAATTAAAGAAGCTATCAAAGTTGAAAGAAAAACCATGTAGATAGTGTTCCATATCTCAATAGGGAGTATCTGTAGCATCTGTTGGATCTTTTCTATACTCATGATGTTATCACCTCGTATTCTACACCTTTTTCTTTAAGATAGTTTAATGCTTTTCCTTGATCAGTTTCTTTACCTATTAGTTCAATAATCATATTGCCTACAACCATGTTTTGAAGATGATCAATACCACCTAAAAGAATATTGGCATGAACATTAAAGTGTTTAATCATATAAGACAGGATTGGTTCTGCTGTCATTTGTCTCTTATAATTCAGTCGAATAAGCAAATTATTATTGTTAGAATTTACAAAATTTTCTGGAATCTCATGTGTTACATGATGTACAAAGCTTTTTGTGGTTGGATGCTTTGGATGTGTGAAGACTGTGGAAGTTTCACCTTCTTCAATAACTTTCCCTTGCTCCATAACCGCTACCTTGTTGCAAATCTGTTTAATAACATCCATTTCATGAGTGATGATAATGATGGTAAGACCTAACTCATGATTAATTTTTTTTAATAAGTTGAGGATTGCTCGGGTAGTTTTAGGGTCTAATGCTGAGGTAGCTTCATCACATAATAGTATCTCAGGTTGATTGGCTAAAGCTCTAGCAATTCCGACCCTTTGTTTTTGTCCACCACTTAATTGTGAAGGGTAGGCATGCTTCTTATCACTGAGTTCCACGAGTTCTAATAATCTGTCTATGTGTTGCTGACGCTCTGTTTTTGGAATCTTAGCAATTTCCATGGGGTAAGCTATGTTATCTGCCACAGTACGCATACTCAACAAATTAAAATGTTGAAAAATCATACCAACGCGCTTGCGTAATTCTCGGAGTTGAGTTATCGAGTAGTTGAGTATATTATCATCATTAATGATTATTTCACCAGAAGTAGGTTCTTCCAATCGATTAATGCATCTCACCAATGTGGATTTACCAGCACCACTTAATCCTATAATGCCATAGATGTCACCAGATTCAATATGTAAGTTGACATCTGAAAGTGCTCTTACTGTATGCTGGGTATTATTAAATTCTTTGCTTATATTTTTGATACGTATCAATAGTTCAAGCCTCCTTACTAAAGTCAAACCAAAAAAAGTGATTTATGCACTAAAAAAACTCTTTCGAAACGAAAGAGTTTGATAGGCATATCATCTCTCTCATCTCTCTGCATGATTGCAGCTGGATTTAGCACCTTTGCCATTAAGGCCGGTTGCTGGGTATCATAGGGCCAGTCCCTCCACCTCTCTTGATGAGATATTAAATTTTTAATATCAATTATATAATTGATTTGGTTGATATGAAGTATAGCATCATTTAATTATAATTGTCAAGCATTTTTTCTTTTTCTTTGATGAAGTCGTATAATTTCAATGAAGAAAAAGACACCACCAATAGCAGATGTAATATAGACTGTGAATAAGCGCCAATAGAAGGTTAAAGCAGCTAAAATGATCTCTGAATCAACAATTTTTGAGAACAAGTAAACATAGCCACCTTCAGCAAATCCAGACCCGCCAGGAGTGACGCCAAAATACATAATGAAAGTAGCCACAGCTTGATTCGCCATAATTTCTAAAGCGGGTATATCCAAGCCCAAATCACTAGACATGATCACGGAGAACGCATAAAGTGCAAAATAATAAAAGATAGTTGAAATAAAACTTAAAAGTATATAGCGTGGTAAACCTCCGAAAAATTCACGAAAAGTAGAAGCAAAGCTATCGACTTGTTTCGTAATGGATTTATAGGATTTATAAAATGTATTAGATGATATGATTTTCTTGCTATATAGCCATTTATAGAGTTTATAAATCAGTGATTTGATTTTTTCTTTATGTTTAAGTACTTTAAAGAGTAAGACAATAAATAAAATATAGCCGATTAAAACTAAAGGGAAAAATAAGGCTGCCTTTTTTACAGATTCATCACCACTGACGCCAGTTAAAACAATATAGAGCGCAAAAGGAATTAGCATCATATTAAAAGAAGATGCCAAAAAAGATTTAAGTGAAGTGACAGCAGCAGCTTTGCCAATGGAAAGGCCTTGTTTATTCAAGAAGTAAATCATAGCAAATGCACCGCCTATTGTAAAGGGAGTGATATTGCATATAAAAAAATTAATAAAGGTTAGGATGAGTACATAAGGAAAAACGATATTTTCCTTTAAAGTCCTTAATATAAAATATAAACGAAAGCCATCGATAACAACATAAGCAAATAAAAGAATTAGCATTTGAGCTAAAGCATTTTTTGAGAAAATATGTAGCTCACTAAAGGTTATATCATTAAATTGGTGGAGTAGAAATTGTAATGAAAAGATGGATATGGTAACAAAAAGTAGAGTAAATCCTAGGTAACGTAATAATGACTTTCTTGTAAAATGCTTATTTTGATTCTTCATCATACCATCCTCGTTTTTTAATCTAAACTATAGAGTCTATTTTTATTTTTTACCATTATATCATTTTAATACAAGTGAATCAATTTTAAGAACCTTAAAATTTCATTAGAAAATTTTAATTTTGGGTCCCTTTTTTATTATGTTTTTGCGGATATTATATTGTATTTCGACAAAAAACTACTTTAGGAGGACACAAAATGTTAAAAAGATTAGTATCAATTGTATTAGTTCTAGCATTAATTTTTTCAAATGGTTTAGTTTCTGTAGCTAGCGAAAACGAGGGTGAATCAGAAGTGGTTCAAAACCAAGAGGAAGTACAAACAGAAGAGAATAATGTAGAAGAAGATGAAGATGTTGAAGATGAAAACAATGAAGACGAAGAAGTAGTAGAAGAAGAGGACGACGAAGAAGACGACGAAGAAGACAAAGAAGACGACGAAGAAGATGAAGATGAAGATGAAGACGATGAAGATGAAGACGAAGAAGACGAAGACGATTTAGATGAAGATCATAAATATAATAAAAAAGATCGTTATAAAAAATACGAAGAATGGAAGAAAATAAAAAAGGAAATAAAAGAAGAAGAACAAGAAATTAATAAACTAAAAAAAGAGCTGAAAGAGCTTTATAAAGGTATTAAGAAAATTGGAGATACTGATATAGAAGAGCAACTAAAGGAAGACTTAGAAGTTATTTTAGAGCGATTTTCTGAATTAAAAGATGAAATGCATACATTGTTAGCTGAGAGAAAAGAGATTATTAGATCAAAATACACTGATAAAGAATTGGAAGAGATTAAGGAAAGTGAAAATAAGATAAAAGATGAAAAATCAAATGTAAAAGTATTATCTATTGATAGTATTTTATCTGATTCTGTTGAATTTAAATTTGATACACCCCCTGTAATTATTGAAGGAAGAACATTAGTTCCAGTAAGAGCAATAACAGAAGGATATGGTGCTAAAGTTGAGTGGAAAGCAGAGACTAAAGAAGCAATTATCTTAAAAGGTGAGATAGAAATAATTCTACCACTTGACTCAAATAAAGTTTTGGTTAATGGTGATGAAGTTATTTTAGATACGCAATCAGATCTTATGAATGATAGAATTTATGTACCACTTCGATTTATTCTTGAAACATTTGGTTTAGATATTGAGTGGGATGGAGAGACAGAAACCATTGAGGTAAATGAATTGTAAGATAAGAAACAATATATATTAGATTAGGCTTTTAGATAGTATGTCATATGCTATTTAAAAGTCTTTTTTTAGTGAAGGAAAGTACTGCGTTTTGCTCGCAAGGAACCATACTTACCTGCACATACTTGAAATGTGATGTAGGTCACTTTGTTTGAATATAAACTAAGAATTATAAATTTTATATTGATTATATTAGAATATTATAATATAATTAAATAAGTTACATTAGCATATTCTAATATAATTAACTATATAATGAAAAGGGGATGATTACTTAAAAGATTATTCTAGAAATAAGTATATAGTGAAAAAGAAGAGGAGGCGTTAGGATGTTTTATTGGCTGGATCAACTTATTGAATATTTAGTTGAGAATGTTTTTGGTTTATCAATGGATACACAATTAGGCTCAAGTATTCATTTTTTCTTTTATGATACGATAAAAATAATTATATTGTTATCCATCATGATTTTTATAATCTCTTACATACGAAGTTTCTTTCCACCAGAGCGAACCAAAAAAATACTGGAGAAATTTAGTGGTATTAAAGCAAATATTATGGCATCTCTATTAGGGATTGTAACTCCATTTTGTTCATGTTCGTCAGTACCTATTTTCATTGGCTTTGTTGAAGCTGGAATTCCACTGGGAGTAACTTTTTCATTTTTAATAACTTCTCCCATTGTTAATGAAGCAGCCTTTGCCGTGTTGTTAGCTGCATTTGGCTGGAAAATTGCACTAATCTACGTTATGACAGGTGTTTTAATTGGTGTCATCAGTGGTGCTATTATTGGTAAGTTAAAGATGGAGAAGGAGGTAGAAGAATATGTCTATCAAATGAAAACTGCTGAGGTGAATATTATAGATCCGAGTACTCAAGAGAGGATTATCTTTGCTTTAGATAATGTGAGGGATATCGTTAAACGTGTATGGTTGTATTTATTAATAGGAATCGGGATTGGGGCTGCTATACATGGATATTTCCCTGATGAAGGTTTTCTAGCTCAATATGCTGGACCTGAAAATCCATTTGCTGTGTTTGTAGCAGTTATTTTAGGCATACCCTTATATTCTAATGCTATTGGAACCATACCAATAGCTGAAGCATTAATAGGTAAGGGAGTTGGTATAGGAACTGCCCTTGCATTTATGATGGCAGTTACAGCGTTATCTTTACCCGAAATGATTCTATTGAGAAAGGTAATAAAACCAAAATTAATTGCAACCTTTGTTGTGATAACTGGAATAGGAATTATTTTGGTAGGATATCTATTTAATTTACTTGTTCCAATCATTAGGTAGTTAATAAAACAAATAGGAGGATATGATATGGTTATTAAGGTATTAGGTAGTGGATGCAGTGCATGCAAGAAACTTGAAGCAAATGTAAAAGAAGCTGTAAATGAATTAGACTTAAATGTAAGAATTGAAAAGGTAGAAGACATAAAAGATATTGTGGCATATGGTGTCATGAAAACTCCTGCTTTAGTCGTAGATGAGCAGGTCAAAGTTATGGGAAGAATTCCGAAAGTAAAAGAGATAAAAAAATACTTAAGTAATTAGTTATGAGGTTGTAGATGAAAAGGAGCTCTGCTGATGGAAGCAGAGCTCTTTGATATTTACTTATTCTTCATCATATTCATCAAGGAGTATATCCATTTCATCTTTTAGTTCAGTTAGGTCTCCATCTTCATCAGCTTGATATGGGGGACAGAAGGGAGTTCTAACTTTATAAGGTCGCATCATCTCATTATCTTCATGATCAAGAATATGACAATGCCATACATAACCAGGACCAAAGCTTGGGTCAAATGGGAATAAGTTTTTACCTGGTTTAGCATCTTTAGGTTTCACATCTTGTGGTGTAAACCGAAGTAAAATCCTTGTGACTTGACCTGGATTAGCGCGAATGGTATCTTTCCAGCCTCTCTCGTTGAGATCAGGAGCAATTGGTTCACCTTCTAAGAATGGTTCCACAGGTAAACTACGTGTTGGGTGATCAAGAGGAGGCTCACCATTGAGTTCAGTCCACGCTTCTTTATACCTTGTTGAATCAATAGTCTGACGATTTAATATCTGGAACATGATTAAATGAACATGGATAGGGTGTGTATCATTGGTTAGATTAACGAGAATCCATTCCACAGTAGAACCAACCAGTGGTAATTCAGAGATTGGAGCACCCCATTTTTGTCCATTAAGGGTTATGATAACTGGACCACCTGGACCTTCTGTCTCATTGAGGGTTAAAATCACTCTAGGTACATCTGGTGTTAACTTTGGTATTTTATTGAGTCTACATGGAAGTGGTCGAGGTGAAACAGAGCGTGATTTCACTACTGTAAACTGCATAATTTGTCCAGTGGTTTCTGGGTCAACAGGGTCACCATCAGGGAAAGGTGCGTTTGCATCATTAGTTAAAATAAGCTTAGTTCCTGGACATAATTCAGAAAAGTCAATAAGCACATCAGCTCTTTCACCAGGAGCAATTAATAGCTCTTCCAACTCAACTGGATGTGGGAGGAAGCCACCATCAGTACCGATCTGAATCATAGATTGTCCATTGGATAGTTTCAAGTTATAGAATCTTGCATTTGAACCATTAAGAAATCTAAATCTGTATTCTCTACGCTTAACATCTAAGTTAGGCCATACTCGTCCATTAACCATGATGCTATCTCCAAAGAATTCAGGAATCCAATAAGGATGTATATCTGGGTTAACACCAACACTTGGAAACTCTAAGGAACCATTTTTATTAAAAGTACGGTCTTGAATAACAATTGGTACTTCGTATTCACCGCGTGGAAGGAATTTTTCAATCCTATTATTTGGATCTCTTAGTAAATAAAATCCAGCCAAAC
Source organism: Vallitalea okinawensis (assembly GCF_002964605.1). Lineage (NCBI taxonomy): Bacteria > Bacillati > Bacillota > Clostridia > Lachnospirales > Vallitaleaceae > Vallitalea > Vallitalea okinawensis. Next base: position 729,176 of record NZ_PQDH01000001.1, on the reverse strand, counting down.
CTGCATAAACTGTTAACCTTGTTGTTCCAAGGGCATGATCATGGTACCAAAGAGTAGTAGGTTCCTGTTCATTAGGATAGGTGTAACGTGAGGTAAAGAAACCTGGACCAACAATCTCTTCATCAGGAGTAAACCAAGAATCAGGGTTACCATCTGAATCTGACCTAGTCTCTCCCCCATGTAAATGTGGAACCAGTGGAACCGGTATTTGTGCCTGACTATAGCCAGGTGGGAAAGGTCTGAAAGGAGGTTCAGGTGGTGGGAAATCGTTTGGGTTTGCCCAGTGGATTGTAGGGTCTACAGCAAACATATTGGGTTCTGTAATATCATTTTTCCATTGTACTATAGAAGGAATATCGCGTACGGCCTCAAAGGTAGGTCCAGGACTGCTACTGAAACATACAGGTTCTCCACTACAAGGATCTTCAATAACGCCTTCATAACCCCATACGGTTGTCTCTGGAAAACCAGGTGGAAGAACTTGTTGATCAAATTCTACCATACTTATCCTATAGTTATGACTTTTGACCTCACCTGAACAAGAATTCCTTATTATTTTAGGTTTAAATACTGGAGGTATTAATAACTCGTTTTTAAATTTTGGTATAAATCTTGGGTCTAAATGTTCACTCATTTAATCAACTCCTTTTTAACTTTGAAAGGAAAGGGTTACTTGTCCCTTTAGTATATTTTATGAATATTAATTGGATTAGTGATTAAAACAAATATTATCATTTTATGTCTTTATAGTCTTGATAGCTCTTTAGATATATCATCAAGTTCTGAATTTACTTCATCTAATATTTTAGTGACATCTTTTTTCCAACCTCTATAACCTCTTTTAGTAGAATAAGAACAACTTCTTACCTCAAGAGGTCTCATCATTTCATTATCTTCATGTTCAAGGATATGACAATGCCATACATACCCTGAACCGCGGCTTGGATCAAATGGGAAGAGATTTTCTCCAGGTTTTACTCGCTTAGCATCCTGTGGTGCCCACCTAGCTATAATTCGAGTAACTTCACCTGGAAGCATGAGAACAGTATCTTTCCATCCTCGTTCATTTGATGCAGGGGGGATTGGATTACCAATTAAAAAAGGTTCAACTGGTAGAGGAATTGTAGGATGATCCAATGGTAGTTTACCATTCAGTCGGGTCCATTCTTCTCTGTAGGCATCAATATCCATCTTCTGACGATTGAGTATCTGGAATTGTATGAGGTGTATGTGGATAGGATGTACATTATTAGCTAGATTAGGGACTTCCCAAATCTCTGTTGAACCAACCAAAGGTGTTTCCGAGACTGGGGATACAAATTTTTGTCCATCTAAGAGTAATTCCTGAGGACCGTTAGGTGTGTTAATAACGTTTAATGTAATTAGTCTTGAGGGTGCATTTGGCTTAAATTTTGGTATCTTATTAAGCCTACGCAGTAGTTTTTTAGGAGGTTTTGGTTTTGATTTTAATACAGTAAATTGCATAATTTGTCCAACAGTTTCTGGATCTGGAGGGCTACCACCTGGAAAAGGTGTATTAGCATTATTCCTTAGAATGATACTTGTTCCAGCACACATGTTTGAAAAATCAACTAGAACATCAGCACGTTCACCAGGACCAATTAATAGCTCTTTCAACTTGACAGCTCGAGGTAAAAAGCCGCCATCAGAACCTATTTGAAGGAACTTCATATTGTTTGAGAAACTTAGATTGTAAACTCTGGCATTAGAGCCATTAAGAAATCTGAATCGGTATTGTCGACGTTTAACATTCAAGTTTGGCCATACTTTGCCATTAACCATAATGGTATTACCAGTAAATGATGGTACCCAGTATGGGTGTATATCAGGGTTATTACCTTCTTCAGGATATAAGTAAGAACCATCTTCATTAAAAGACCGATCTTGTATGACTAGCGGGATTTCATATGGACCTTTTGGAAGTAGGCGTTCTATTTTATTCTTTGGATCTCTTAATAAGTAAAAGCCAGCTAGTCCACCAGCAACACTCAATCGAGTTGTCCCAAGTGTATGGTCATGGTACCAAAGGGTTGTGGCTTCTTGCTCGTTAGGATAACGATAACGTGATGTAACAAAATCAGGTCCAACAATTTCTTCATCAGCAGTAAACCAAGTATTGGGACCGCCATCAGAATCAGTACTGACCTCACCACCATGAAGATGGGTAACTAGAGGTATTGGACTTTGGGCTTCTGGATAACCAGGTGGAAATGGCAGAAATGGTGGTTCAGGTGTTGCCATATTATTAGGATTTGCCCAGTGAAGGGTTGGATCCACAGCAAATAGCTGAGAGTCTGTAATGTTGTTTACCCACTGTACATGAGCAGGAACTCCTTTAACAGCTTCAAATGTAGCACCAGGAGTACTTTCAAAATAAACTGATTTACGGGTACTGGGATCTTTGATATTTCCTCCATAACCCCAAACAGTCGTCATAGGGAATCCAGGAGGAAGAAGTTGTTGCTGGAATTCATTCATACTAATAGTATAGTGATGGCTCTTAACTCTGCCAGTACAAGGGCTACGTTTAATACGTGGCTTATATACAGGAGGAGCCTCTAATTCATTAACATATTTCGGTATAAGTTTTGGGTCTAAAGGTTTTGTCACTTAATCAACTCCTTTTATAGTCATTAACTTGTCCTCTTATTACATTGTATGAAAATGTGGTTATAGTGTGATGATATGTATAGCTATATAAATTTTAATTAAGTTTATTTGACCTATCTTGACAAATACTTATTTAAAGTATTATGATAGATATAGAAATTACATTACTATATAGCAATGTAATCATATGGAGAGGTGAGAGAATGGAGATTGTCGAAGTACTTAAAGGTATTGGTGACGAAACAAGAATTAGAATACTTAATATCATTAGGTTAGGCAAGTTATGTGTCTGTGATATAGAAAATGTATTGGAAATCAAACAATCTAACGCATCAAAACACCTTACTCGATTAAAACTATTAAAAATAATAGAGGTAGAAAAGAAAGGGCAATGGTCTTATTATAAAATTAACTATCAAACATTAGAGCTATATCCTTTTATTAAAGAGTTAATCGACCATGAGCTTGATAAAATTGATCAATGTGTATCTGATATAAATCGATTAAAAAAGTATAAAGAAAGTGGAGTAATTTGTGAAGATCCTAGATAATAGAATTTAAATGAGTTATGATAAGAGGGTAAGTAATTATTTTAAGTAAGTATGTTTATTAACCATAAATGACTATCAAAAAACAAGGAGGAAGCATCATAATGAAGAAAGTAGCATTTGTATGTATTCATAATTCCTGTCGTTCACAAATGGCAGAAGGGTGGGCAAAACACCTTGGTAAAGAAGTTTTAGAAGCATATTCAGCAGGTACTGAAGATTACCCGGAAGTAAAACCTAAAGCAGTTCAAGTAATGGAAGAAGCAGGCGTTGATATGAGTGAACACCGTCCAAAACTCTTATCTGATATTCCAGAAGAAATAGATATTTTAGTTACTATGGGATGCGGAGTAGAATGTCCTTTCGTGCCATGTAATCACAGAGAAGATTGGGGATTAGAAGATCCATCCGGTGGTCCTATTGAGGGATTCCAAAATACAAGAGATATTATCAAGAATAAAGTAGAGGATCTTATCAAGAGAATTGAAAACAATGAATTATAAAAAAACGCTTAATTGATTTAGATATCAATTAAGCGTTTCTGAATTTATTATTACTCCTCATGATGTGAGTACACATTGACTACGTTATCATGCCACCCATGAATCCAAGTGTCACCAGTATAGGCATTGACGCTAAGCATGCCAATGACACTGTTATCCTTCTCTATATGAAGTGTATAGTAACCATAAAAATGATGGCCTTCTTCTGATACAGTACCATCGATTTGGTAGGCTTGTAAGTATTCATTTGCTAGATTAACGGCTTCTTCAAGAGGGATTTCTTGTGTAGTTGAGGGAGTATAAGTATAACCATTGATATCATTCATCATGCCATATTTAATATTCCACATCATATTAGGACCTTGCTCATGTCTAACATCACCTGTATAAGGATTGATTAGTAATTCAAAAGCACCTCTTCCAGTGGAGGTTTCCTCTACTGATACATAATAATCTGTTGTATCAAATTCAAAGATATCACCAATAGAGAAATCTTCTCCATAGTAGTAGGCAATATATTCTAGGACTTGCGCTTCAATTTCTTCAACAGACAATTTTTCTTGTCCTTCATAAACAGCATAATTAGAGAATCTGTGGCAAGTAGAACCATAATTACCGTCATTGCCACGATATTTATTGAACTCCTCTGAGGAATAAGTATTTCCCATCATACCACCGCGATGATAACCACCATAATAGGAGTTGTTCATTCTACTTGAAAAATTATTTCCATAAGAGCGAGGAGTATAGTTTTCTGATTGCTTTTGATTAGCTAATTCAGAAGTAGTAATACTATAGGCACTGGAAGTAAATACACTTGCGCTAATTCCTAAAGTAATGATGCCAGCAGCAATTATACTTTTTTTCATCGGGATCATCCTTTCATATCAACTATCTTGACTTACTCAAAGCTTTCTTTTTAGTTTCATACTCTTCATCTGATATTTCGCCTCTTGCATATCTTTCTTGTAATATGCTTAGAGCATTACTTTCTGAATAAGGTGCTGAAATTGTTGTACGATTTTTAGAAAAGAAGTAGATTAAAGCAATTATTATAATTACCCAAAAGATCATCATACCAATACCTCCCCAGCCATTCATAGCGTTATATCCGAACCAATTTCCACATTGACCAAACATCATTTCACCTCCAAGTTTATTTTTATGCTTTAAGTATGCCATCAACTTGTGAAGAAAATATGAAGTTGAGATTCTTTTTACAAAGAGAAAAGTGACATAAGTCACTTTTATACTAAAGGGATACGGATTGTAAAGGTAGTTCCTTGATTAACTACGCTATGGACATCGATTGAACCTGAATGGGCGTCTATAATTTGTTTAACAATAGATAAACCAAGTCCTGCACCACCAGTTTTTCTACTTCTCGAAGGATCTCCCCGATAAAATCTCTCAAAAATATTATTGAGATCTTTTTCTTTAATACCGATACCATTATCAGAAACTTTTATAATTATATGGGCATTTTCTTTATATAAATCAACACGAACATGACCATTGGTATCAGTAAATTTAAAAGCATTAGATAATAAATTGATCATAACTTGAGTGATTTTGTCTTTGTCAATTAAGGTAATTACCTGGTTATCAAGTTCAGACGTTATTTCAATTCCCTTATTTCTAAAACTAGGTTCAAATTGATGAATAACTTGATCAATAATTTTCTCTAATGGATAGAGCTCTTTTTTCAATTTCAATTCTGCTTGATCTAGATTGGTTAACTTTTCCAAATCCTTTACTAGATTAGTTAAACGATGAACTTCATTATAGCAGATTTCTAATCTATCCCCGGTTGGTTCCCACATGCCATCTATAAGTGCTTCGATATGATTTTGCAAGACGTTAAGGGGGGTTCTCAATTCATGAGAAATATCCGACGTTAGTCTTTTCCTAAGAGTTTCTTGTTGTTCTAAAGAACTAGCTAGATAATTAATGGATTGAGATAGTTCATATATTTCTTGTGTATTGGACTTTGTCTCAATACGAGCAGACAGATCACCTTTTCTTAAGACATCAGATACTTCTTTAATTTTTAATATAGGTTTTGAAAATTGCCTTGCAATGATTACTCCAATGATAATGGAAATACCTATGCCTATAACAGCTGTTAGTAGGATGCCTTGATATAAGGAATTTCTAAACTGAATATCTTCTTTTGAGAGTAATAGTGATCCGTATTGACCTATCTCAACATAGCCTTCTATTTCACCGCTAACTTCAATAGGGTAGGTTTTAGAAGTAAAATCACTATTATAGGTCCGTTGTTGCATCATCATACCATGCATCATACCCATACCCATCTGCTCTCTGTCCATTTTCCAAATAACTTGCATGTCTTCAGTGAATAAAGTAATGTAGTAATCTGACATCAGTGCATCATGCCATAAATTATTGATCACATCATTATTTATATTATGTTGCTTCCGGTATACTTCCTCGAGATAGTTGATGATTTCTTGATCCCGCTTAAGTTGATTTTCTTCCATATAACTTTGAAAAGAAGTATTAATAACGCGATTGGTTATGGTGAAAAATACAATAATTAATAATAAGGATGACAACACATAGAAAAGTGTAAACTTTCTATTTAAAGATATTTTCATAGTTGTTCACCTTCAAATCGATACCCCATACCAAAAACTGTACAAATATAGATGGGTTTCTTAGGGTCTTTCTCTATCTTCTTTCGTATGTTTTTTATATGGGCATCTATGGTACGATCATAGCCTTTGAATTCAAGTCCCATAACCTTGTCAATTAATTCTTCTCTACTGAAAACTTTATTAGGATGTCTTACAAATAACATAAGAAGTTTATATTCAAGAGCAGTTAGTGCAATGAATTGCTCATTTTTGTATACCTGTTGCTGAACAGCATCAATTTTTAAATCATTATTATTGAAGCTAATCATATCAAACAACGGTTCTGTACTTAAACTTCGTCTTAAAATAGTTCGAACACGAATCACTAGTTCTCGCGGGCTAAAAGGTTTGATTAGATAGTCATCAGCCCCAAGGCTTAAGCCAGTTATACGATCATCGACTGTGCTTTTAGCAGTAAGCATTAAAATAGGAACGTTGGACTTCCTTCGTATAGCTTGACATATCTCTTCACCTGATATGTCTGGTAGCATGAGATCTAAAACTATGATATCTGGATTATGCTCATTAAAGAGTGCCAAGCCATCATTCCCATTTATAGCTGTATAGACTTCATACCCTGCTTTTTCAATATAAACTTGTACAACATCTAAAACATTCTGTTCATCTTCTATAATCAATACCTTTTGCATTTAAATCACTCCTGAATATATTCTGTCACTTTTTGACTATTAAAATTATTACAATCAATTTTGAACGAAAGCTGATATAATAATATTATCATATCAGGAGGATTTGAAGAAGATATGAAGTTTATTCAGAATAAAAAAAGATTGCAGCAATAAATAATTACTTACAATCTTTTAATCCGTACTTAAAGATCATATCCACATTCAATCATCATGTAGTGCATTCTATATCCTAAGGAATTGTACAATGAAATGGCAGTAACATTATCTCCATAGACACTTAATGTGGCTAGAGCTTTTCCTTGCTTTTTTAGGTATTTTAATGCTTCAGTTATAACATACTTGGCAATACCTCTATTTCTCCATTCTGGTAATACAAAGATATCCTCACTTGTACTATGATCAGGTTCTATCATCCATGTCATGGTATTTCCAACTAATTGATCACCATAAAATGCTGAAAAGTTCTTCCACTCTGGTCCACATTTCATCCATCGTATATAGTTTAAACTCCATACAACTCCTGAGAATGCAATGGACGCAGCATTATAATAACGTTGTAATTCTTCTTCAGTAACCATATTATTTTCCTTAACAGTAATACCATCTGGTTGCGGTACATCAGGAATGTCCATAGTTAAGTCATATTTCATAACCAAAGAATTACTGTAGGTAGCAAAGCCATGAGCTAAGTAGAAATCCATTTCATCTAGTTCAGTAGAATCTATCCATGTGAATAATCTAATTTTTTTATCAGGATATTGTTGTCTTATTTCCTTTGCTCTGATAATGAGCTGTTTCAATATATTTCCTTTAATGCTTTCTGAGTTTGCATATTTTGGATTTAATGATATTCGAAGCAGTAACCTGTATATGAAGTCGGAGGATACATTTTCTTTTTCTATGAGATGCCAAGTTTCATGAGGTTCAATATGCCCGACACCTAAAATTTCCTCATCTGAATCTACAGCACAGAAAATATTGGATGGTAAAAAATCAGGATTATATTTATAGGATAGTTCTAATAGGTTATCAAATGTACCTATTTGTTCTGCGTCATTGGATACATAATTTCTTATCTGATAATGTGGAATCTTATTTAGACTCATTCAAGTCCCTCCTCAAATTGATTAATAATTTACATGCCATTTCATTTCTAAAAGATGTTAATAGTAACTCAGCGAAGGTCAGTAAATTATAAAGCTTATTATCTTTATATTAGGATTAATGTATTTAATATTCAATATAAAAAACGATTATATGGATTTTAGATTTTCCTTTTGTTAAATAAGGGCATAAAAATAACACCTATGATTCTAGGTGTATTAAGATTAATTCTTTATGTTATATCTCTCTAGTTCATACTTTCAACTATAAAGGATGCCTCTACCGAAGCGGGTATAACGATAGTAGCTAATTCAATATCTTCTAATGCCTCTACTTCAGTTATAATGATTTCATCTAAAATATTAATGATGCTTGATGTTTCAGTTATAGTAGCGGGGTCTGTGACCAGTCTTCCTTGCATATTATCTGCTATGATTTCAGCTTTGGCATATGCACTCTTAACAGCTTTATCCAGTGCTTCATAGTAATATTCGTCTACATTTTGTGTGGTTAAAATGATTTGGGTAACATTAACATCGTCAACTTGTATATTATAATAGAACTCACCAATGGTGGCTAAATCATAAAAAGTTATGGTCAAGAATGTGGTTGCTTGATATTCTAATATTTCTCCATCTTCATCGATTATGGGGGTTATGATTTGTTGCTGAGCTTCTATATCTTTAGATTGAACACCGAGTTTTTTGAGTAATTGTAAAATTTGATTTACTTTTTTGCTATTTATCATTTCTGTATTGGTTGGATCATTCCCAAGTGTAGTTACTTCAATTGTTAATACCGCGATATCAGGTGATGCAAATTCCGTACCTGTACCGACAACATTAATTGTAGTCTGATTTTGGCGATGCATAGATCTATACATACCACTAGGTCTAATATACATCTAACTCCCCCCTTCTATAGTTATGATATGTTGATAACAAAGTATCGTTACAAGATTAGAGGATGATTTTAATGAATTAAAAAAAGGGTTACATGTATATGCACCCTTTTCAATAGTTCGTTACTTTTGTACAGGCATCTGTATCTCCACAAGATAGTTATCTGGATTAGGTTCATTCCATTCGCCTTTAATAGATACTTGACGTACTTTTCCACAAGGCTTATACCCATTCTCTTCAATCCAGTTGGCTAAGAAATGAAAAGCACCATCAATATTTTCATAACGTCCTTTATACAATACAGTTGCCATACATGATACTGATGGTACCTCTCTAAAAACAAAGTTACCTTTGTTTTCTTGTAACCCTGCAACCGGCATTGCAACTTCGATATCTACATTCTTCTCTTTGTATTCGTCATCGTGATAAATTGCGAATGGTGCCCCATCAGGCTGTAATAGGTTATTTTGTGCAAACTCACCTAATGCTGCCCATAGATCAATTTCTTTGCTATAATCCTTAACTTGACTTCTTGTTGAAACGACTTTACAAGCAGGGATTTCTTTTAATATAACCTCATAATTCATTATTAACATCTCCTTACCAAAATTGGATATAATCTTATCGATATTCCACATTTTCATTTTTTCATTATTGATGTTTTCTTGGATTTCCAATTGCTTTCTTTTTAGTTCATCTAGAACATCTTGTTCATTTTCCATTTTTATTAATCTAGATATTTCTGCAATATTAAATCCTGCGTCTCTTAATGTTATAATTTTCGCAAGTTCTGTCATCTGACTCGCAGAATAGTAGCGATATCCTGAAAAATTATCAATTTTTATAGGCTTAAATAAGCCTACTTGATCATAATACCTTAGCATTCTAGTAGATACTTTCGTAAAGTTCGAGAATTCTCCTATTTTAAACAAATTATTACCTCCTTGTAAAGAGTAAATCCGGATTTAAATACATTATAAACCTTATCATCATGTTAAAGTCAATAATCATTTTATATAATTTTTACTAATTAATAATATATTTTAAACTAATCTAGTATTTGCTTTTGATTATTACTCAGAAATATGGAAATAAAAGGGTTCATCATAATTTAGCGATATTTATTGATAAGTTTGATATTTTAATGGACTATATTTTGTTAAAAAGCTTTACATAGGATAGATAATATAATAAAGTTATTATAAAAAAGAAATGACAACGATGGACATTTCGGGATGGAGAGGTTAACATGAAACTTAGAAGAGATTCCAATAATCCTATATTAGAACGTGATACTTTGGTAGGTTATGATACTTTATTTAATCCAGGAGTTTGTGATGTAGAAGATAAGGTCTACTTAATTGTCAGGGCTGCTAGAGATGGTAGAAAATTAGTTGCAGTTAGTGATAGGGCTTATATTTATTCTAATCAGATATGTGATCATCTGATCTTTATTAGTGATGATAATGGGAAGACATTTGATTTTACTGGCTGTAAGATGACTGGAAGTTCATCAACTTGGGTTGATGGTTATACAAATGAGGTATCTGTTCCAACATACTTTGGTCCTTTTGGTACTGAAGATCTACGTCTTTGTAAAGTTGGAAATCAATATATTGGTGTTGGTCATGTCATGACCCATACAGCCTACACAGGGGATCATAAAGCTGGAGGTCGAGTGGGGTTAGTTATTACAGAAGACTTTAAGCATTATAAGAGATATTTGATAGGTCCTTTACGAGAGGAAGGCGATAGAGATGCTTGGATAATGGAGCATAGTGGCAAGATAGCGTATTTTACAAGAATTAAGCCAGATGCAGCTGGAAGAAGAGAGATACAATATCCATCAATTCAGGTTATTCATTTTGATAGTCTTCAGGATTTGATAACAGCGCCACCAAGTTTTTGGCAAGATTATCTCGATCATATCGATGAATACACAATTTTAAAACCTACCTATGAATGGGAGGGAATACAAATTGGTGGTGGGCCTGTCTTAGAACATAAAGAGGGATATATTATGTTTTATCATGGTGTTGTTAAAGGAAAAAGTTATAACACCGGAGCAGCTTTGTTAGATAAAGAGACATTAAAGTGCATTAAGAAAACAAAAGAGCCTATTTTGGTTCCAGAAGAATGGTATGAAACAGGCGCATATGGTGGGGATACAAAAAATATAACATTTGCTTCTGGTGCTAGGTATGTAGCAGATAATCAAATAGAGATATATTATGGTGCAGCAGATTCTCATACTGCAAGAGCCTTTATTGATGACGTAGACGAATTTGTTAAGACAATGCCTGTATTTGTTTAGAATTAAAAACCTCCTTGGAGTGTTATTATGGCCAAGGAGGTTTTAATAATCTATGCAGATAGTTTACTACCATCTAAATTTAAACTAAAAAACCACCATCAACTACTAACTCAGTTCCTGTAATATAAGATGCTTCATCTGATAATAAAAAGCAGATAGCATTTGCAACTTCTTCTGGTTTTCCTAATCTTTTAATTGGTATTTGCTGTTTAAAGTTTTCTACAGCTTCAGGCTCTGTATCTAGTAGAGGAGTATCAATTACACCAGGTAATATAGTATTTACTCTAATGTTATTCTCAGCATAATCCAATGCAGCAGCTTTAGTCATACCATGACCACCATGTTTACTACTTGAGTATGCTAAATTAAAAGGCATACCTCTTCGCCCAAATACAGACGTTATATTGACTATAGATCCTGAACCATTTGCTGACATATAAGGAATTACTGCTTTCATAGAATAAAATATACCATCAAAACAAATACCTGTTACTCGATGATATTCATCAATTGATAGATCTCCAGCCTTAGCAAAATGTTGATTAACACCAGCGTTATTGACAGCTAAATCTACTTTACCATATGTTTCAACCGTCTTTTTAACAGCCTCTTTAATTTGCTCATAATCGGATACGTCTGCTGCAAGAGCTAGTGCTTCACCATTGAAAGCCTTTATTTTTTCAAGAACTTTTTCTAACTTAGATAGGGTACGACCAATAATAGTTACTGTTGCACCTTCTTGAGCTAATTGAATTGCAGTAGCTTCACCTATTCCTGATCCCGCACCAGTTATAAATGCAACTTTATTTTCAAACCTTCTCATTGAATTACTCCTTTTTTTAAAAATTTTTAAATAGCTATTTAATACCATAATGTTTAAGAACAGCAATGATTTGCTATTTCATTGTACTAAGCATAAATCTGTCAAACATTTTGTCAGAAAGAATTTTTCTAAAGAATAGCATCATACCTGAATTTGCTCCTACAGCATAACGAGATTTCGGATTATTAACTGTCACAGCTTTAACAATAGTTTTTCCGATCACACTTGGTTGTGAACCTTTACCATCATATCTTGCCATCATGTTAGCATGCTTCACAGTTAAATCCCCATAAGCTGTATTACCTGAAACCTCAAGTAATTTTTTCTGTGCAATACCACTCCATTCTGTTATAATAGCACCTGGTTCAATGATAATGACATCAATATTAAACTCTTTAAGTTCCATTCTCAGACTATCGCTTAAACCCTCAACAGCATATTTAGTTGCATGATACCAAGCGCCATGGGGCTCACCAAACTTACCACCAATAGAAGAGATATTAATGATTTTACCTGATTTATGTCTTCTCATTTGAGGCAATACAAGCTGAGTTAATCTTGCTAAACCAAAAATATTCACTTCAAATTGTCTCTTTGCCTCATCAAGAGATACATCTTCAAGAGCACCATATGAACCATAACCAGCATTATTAACAAGTACATCAATTCTTCCTTGGTCTTTTATAATGGTATTAATACAATTGACCATTGAATTATCATCAGTTACATCTAAATGAATTACCCTTGCACCTTTTCTCTTAAGTCCATTCATTCTTTCTAATCGTCTTGCTGCTGCATAGACTATATAGCCTGCATTCATTAATTGTTGTGCAGTGTCTTCACCAATTCCTGATGAAGCACCAGTAACTAAAGCAACTTTTTTCATATTAATTTACCTCCTAAATATTTTTTTGGATGGAACATTCAATCCAAATAGTATATTTTTAAACTCCTCACTATAAGTAAGGAGTCTACTTACGCTTTAATTGAATCCCAACATGAGTTGACGACATTTTGTATTTCTTGATCAGTGAGAGTAAATTTACCAACATTATGTCCTTTGGCTACAGACATCACTATACCATTAATTATCTGTATTAATAGCTCTATCCGATTAATCCTCACTAAGCGTTGTTCTTGTCCTTCTTTTAATAAAGAAAGTAACGCTTTGTAAAAACCATCATCATTCATACCTGCAATATCTACTGAATCGTAGTAGAAATAGCTATATTGTTCTATAAAATTCATTTCATCTAAATTATCTATACAGTAATTCAAGTATTTTCTTACAAACATTTCAAATCTAATTCGAATACTCACGTTATTATCATAATCAACCAAAACAAATCTACTAATTTTTTTACGCAAATCTTTATAAAGTTCTTTAATAAGGTCATCTTTACTAGAAAAATAATTGTATAATGTACCTGATCCGGCCTTAGATTCCTCTAGTATTTTAGCTAAAGTCAAATTTTCAAAACCATCTTTTATAATTAATTTTAAAGTAGCATTTAAAATATCATCTCGCTTACCCATGGATACCTCCTATTGGATTGATTAATCCAATGTTAACACGTCGATTATATTCTGTCAAGTTTTTTCATTTATTCACATTGGAGAATCATCTTCATTATGAATAATGTGATATGGAGTATGAATGAAAGGTTACTAGTTAGAGTTTTGCATAATTTTATAGATAATTAACATCTTTTTTAAGGTTCAACACTCCTAATAGCATATATACTTAATATGTTATTAGGAGTGATTTTTATAAGCTGTTTTTTAGGAGGTATAACTATGAATATTACAAAGATTAATGCGAGTAGTGGTAAGCATTATGGCATGGGAAATTTGAAAAGGAGTGACCACCAATATCAGGATAGGTTATATCAATTTAACTATGTCCCAGAGGAATTAAAAGGGTGTGTACATATTAAAACACATGGTAATGATAAACTAATTAGTGAAGATCATGAATGTTTTTCTTTTGAGACAGATGAAGCTGTTGAAGTTTACATACTTTATCCAGATAAACAGCCTTATCTACCTCAATGGCTTGAAGGTTATGAAAGAATGAGGATGAATGTTACAAGAATTGACTCTATAGCAGACAATTTAAAAGGATATTTTAGTCTTTATAAAAAAGTTTTTCCAAAAGGAAAGATAGTTTTGTATGGCTGTTCTCCTAACAAGATGTTATTAGAAGAATGGTATGTTGAATCAAATGGAGCAAACTACTGCATGTACAGTGTTTGTTTAAAACCGCATAACTAATGTATTCTATAGCAGCTTGCTATAGAATACTAGCCATCATTGGATAATCATCTTCATTAACGCCACCGGTGATGGCTTTAAGACCGCTGTTAACAAAACATGCCCTGACAACAGACTTAGAGCCGAAACGCCTTCTTATGTCATCAACTGCCTTATCCATAGCTTTAAGTTTCTGAATGTTTTTATCATCATAAAGGGAAACCTGAACAAAGTCATTATCAACTAATTCAGAAACACGAACCCGAAGCTTTCTAATGGGAGTACCATCCCAAAGTTCATCAAATAATTCTTTGGCTATTTCATAGATTTTCGTAGTGGAATCTGTACAGCTCATTATTTTTCTTTGATGGGATGCATGTGTAAACTCGTTGGTTGTAATACTGACAGATACAAGACCAGCACATTTATCTGCTTCTCTTAATCGCGTTCCAACGCTTTCTGTTAAGGACAATAACACTTTATAGGCTATTTCTGGTTTATCAACATCAAATGCAATAGTTGTACCGTTACCAATCCCCTTCATAAATTCATAGTTCGACTTTCGAACAATAGAATCTTCGATGCCGTTTGCGTAATTCCATACCAGTAACCCATGACTCTTAAGATGAGCATAAAGGAGGTCCTTATCTGATTTAGCTAGATCACCAATGGTATAAATCCCCAATTTAAACAATTTAGATGTTGTAGCTCTTCCTACCATGAACAAATCATTAACAGCCAAAGGCCACATTTTCTTTTCAATCTCCTCTGGATATAAGGTATGGACCCTATTGGGTTTCTTGAAATCTGATGCCATTTTAGCCAGTAATTTATTATTCGATACCCCCACATTAACTGTAAATCCAAGTTCATTATAAATTCTATCTTTAATGGAATAGGCCAATTGAATAGGATCGCTACCAGATAAGTGGAGTGAGTTTGTTACATCAACAAAACTTTCATCCACACTAAAGCGTTGAACCTGATCACTATACTCCTTTAAAATGCTAACCATCGCATCCGAAGATTTCATGTACAGATTATAATTAGGAGGTACATTAACTAATATAGGGCATTTGCTAAAAGCTTCTCTAACACTTTCGCCAGTTCTAATTTTATATTTTTTAGCAGGAATAGATTTAGCCAAAACAATACCGTGCCTATTTTCTTCATTTCCTCCAACAATGGAAGGAATATTTCTTAAATCAATTTCGCTACCCTGCTGCAAACGATAAACAGCTTCCCATGATAGATAGGCTGAATTACAATCAATGTGATAAATGATTTTATCTTTCATACTAACACCTCTACTTCTATTATATGCGAACTAGTGTTTGGTGTAAACAGGAAAAATAATCATTAGAGTTGTATAAAGAAATTTGGGCACAAACTGAATATGAAATTAAAGTTTTAAGTATAGTGAATTTTTAGAATTTATAGTATAGTATTAAGTAGTGATAAAGGTTTAGTTTACTCATAGGTAGCCGACAAATGCAACATAGATGGCTTTTTGGGAATTATATAGGAGTTTGTTTTATTGGAGATATCGTAGTTATCTAGGCTTACATATGCTGAAATGTCTCTTGATGTTTATAAAATATTTGAGATTTATTGGGAGGGCTAATGATATGAAATTTGAATTTGTTCCAATGACTTTAGATTATGCTGATTTAATCAAAAAGTGGAAATATACAGGTTATGTAAAAAGTATTTATATGGAACCATATTTTGATACTTTTAACGAAACTGGTAAGATGAGAGGTCCAGGAGGGTGTGAAGGTTTTGTGGTATTAAATCAAAGTAGATTAGTTGGATTATTTGAGTATTATTTTATAGATGAAATTATGGAGATTGGACTTGCATTAAAACCTGAACTTACAGGTAAAGGATATGGAAAAGACTTTGTACATCAAGGAATTAAATTTGGGATAAAGAATTTTGAATATAAAAGAAAATATATTAAATTAACAGTAAATATTCTTAACAAACCAGCTATAAAAGTTTATGAAAAAGTAGGCTTTGAGGAACACAAGCGCAATGAAGGTGAGATTGAAATGAGGAAATACCTCACTTAATACTTATTTGTAAAAAAGATACTAAGTAGCACCTAATATTTATTTTATATGGTTTTCATTGTTTAATAGGACCTATAATAAGAAGTAATATAAATGTGCTTCTAAGTTCTAATAGAATGAATAATTGTTTAATGGATTATTTTTAGCATATGAGGGAGGGATACCTTAATGATGAAGCCAAAGAGATTAAAAAAAGGTGATAAAATTTCTATCGTTAGTCTTTCATGGGGAGGATTAGGTGACGAGGATTTTATTCATAAGTTTAATATTGCAAAAGACAGATTGGAACATGAATTTGGTTTAGAAGTAGTTTGTATGCCACATGCCTTAAAAGGTAGTGACTTCGTATCACAACATCCTGAACTAAGAGCTAAGGATTTAATGGATGCATTTTTAGATGAATCAATTTCAGCTATTTTCTGTGCCATAGGTGGTGACGATACAATACGCATACTGCCATATATAAATTTCGAAACCATAAGAAACAATCCTAAAATATTTATGGGTTATTCTGATAGTACCATTAATCACTTTATGATGTACAAGGCAGGACTTGTTTCATTTTATGGGCCTTCTATAATGTGTGAGTTTGGTGAATATGTGAAAATGTTTGATTATACCAAGAAAGCTGTTAATGATATATTATTTGATGACTGGAATGAGTACTCACTAAATCCAAGTTCACAGTGGACAGATGATTATATTTATTGGCAGGAAAGTAATATGAATACACCTCATTCAATGAAAAAAGATACACATGGATACGAAATAATCAACGGTGTAGGAACTGTAAAAGGTCATTTGCTTGGTGGCTGTATTGATGTGTTTATGATGGCTAATGGGACTAAAATATGGCCTACTTTAGATGAATGGTCAAATTCAATTTTATTTATTGAAACGAGTGAGGATAAACCATCTCCAGATTTTATAAAATGGACGTTTAGAAACCTAGCTGCACAAGGAATTTTAAATGTAATAAATGGTATTATTGTGGGTAAGCCACAAGGTGAAAAATATTATGAAGAATATAAATCTGCAATAAATCAGGTTGTTGCCAATGAAGAAAAATTAACCAATTTGCCAATATTTTATAATGTGAATTTTGGACATGCTAAGCCCATTGGAATAATCCCATATGGTATCACTGCAGAATTAAACTGCATAAATAAGACAATTACTTATTTGGAAACACCAACAACTAAATAAAGAAAAATAATAGTTATAGATTAGTTGGATTTGGGTATGAAGGAGGAGTTTTATGGATAATCAATATCCAATGGTGTATGTTAATAAAATGGCTAAGGAAATGGATAAAGTAGTGGGTGAAAAACTTAGAAATGAAATATTAAAAGGTTGTGAAAACTTAACTTCAAAAGATAATAAAGAAAAAAGAGCAGATGCAATGAAATGTGTAATGAGTAATATGGAACTACTTTTAGAAGAAAAAGATATCATTCAAATTAGGGAAGAGTGTGCATGTAAACCACAAAAATTCATTAAAGTAGTAAATAAAATTAAATCTGATACAATTAACTATAATGAAAGACTTAAGAAACTTCAAGACACTGGTTTTGCAGGAGCGGTCACTAAAGAGAATGAAAATACATTTAGAGTAGAGTTTCGCACTAACTACTGTTTCTGTGGTATGGTAGGGAAAAGTAAAACTAATATACCTTTATCATGGTGTCATTGTTGCAAAGAACATATAAAGTGGTTATATGAAAAAACATTAGAAAGGGAATTTAGTGTGGGGTTAGTAACATCTATCATTGCAGGTGGAGAAGATTGTGTTTTTATGATGAGTCAGAAATAATGAAAGTTTAAATAGTCATTTCAAAGAACGGTTCTTTCATTGAAAATAGTTTAGAATTGAGGGAAATAATGAAAAAAATAAGAGTATTATATGTTCTATTTAGTACGATTATAATAATTGCATTAAGCATAATATTAGTAGATAATTATAAAATTATCAGCCAGCTTGAAAAAGAAAATACTTTATTTGAAGAAGAGTTACTTGAGGTTAAGAAAGACAATGCCAAAAGACTGGATGAAAAGCAAGAGATAATAAAGGATCTAGAAGATGCTTCTAAAACATATAAAAAGAAAGAAAATCTACAAATGAACTTGGATAGAGTTTTTCCAAGTATAAGTAGTTTTGTGTCAGAATTTTATATGTTTAAGAATGAAGGAGATATTGATAAGATTAATTCATTACTAGAAGGTGACCTTGTAGTTTATGAAGATGAAGATATAATATTGAAGAAAAATGAGACAGAGGAATATATACTATTTGATAGGACAAGAGGTTTTGAATATAGAAGAATGGCTATATTAGGGATAGGTTATATTGAGGATGAAGATGCTTATTCTATACATACTCAGCAATTCATATATTATGAAGATGGAAGCCCATTTGAGCATGCTTCATTTATTAATTTTATTATCAAGTGGAAGTCAGATGGTGGTGGTTGGAGCATTATTGATATATCATTTGATATATAAGTCAGTTAATGCTTTAGGGTTTCTGACCTGTTTATTATCGTTTACCACACACATTTCTCTGACGGTTTTCTACGTTAAAAGACGCATATGTTGGTCTGTCGTATCAGGTGGTACGGCGGATTTATACTTTCGCCCTGTTATGGGGGTGGAAGTTTTTTTATTTAAAAAAAGGACCCAAATACTTCGACGTTCCTAAAATTATTGAAGTGCTATCAAACATTATAATTAACTTTAGATAAGTGAATTATTGCCATGTATTTGGCTAAAGAATGCTAAAGTATAGCATTCTTATATGAGACTTCTCATATGATTAAAAGGAGGAGACTAGGTAGATGGAGGGGTAACTTGAGAGAAGAAAACTCAAATGAAATTATTAAATGTCATGATATCATAACTTCTGAGGAGTATATAGACATCTACCATCGAGTATCTATTGATAGCGATATTGAAGCGGTCGCAAAAGAAGTCAACGCTGAATGCCCTCAACACGTACTTGAGGATTACGTGTTATTTCACATTAAAATGGACCAAGAGGATTGTGAAGAATTTTACTTTAATAGTGAATTCTCTTTATTACCCAACTTATTTGGTTTAACCAGTACGAGTAGCATAGAAGCAGCAGGTATAGGACCAGTACTTAATAGTAAAGCTCTCAATATATCAGGTAATGGTGTGCTTGTTGGCATAATTGACACAGGTATTGATTACAGGCATGAAGCTTTTATATATGAGAATGGTACAAGTAAAATATTGAGTATTTGGGATCAGACAATTGGAGGAAATCCACCTGAAGGATTTTTATACGGTTCTGAATATACCAATGAAGTTATCAATAAAGCTATAAATTCAGAAGACTCCTTATCCATTGTACCTAGTATTGATGAAATAGGACATGGAACATTTATGGCTGGCTTATCAACAGGGCGACCTAATAGAAAAGAAGCTTTCCAAGGAGCAGCTCCTGATGCAGAATTAATTATTGTCAAGTTAAAACAAGCTAAAAAGTGTTTGAAGGATTTTTTATTTGTGAAGGAAGATGCGGTTGCTTATCAAACCAGTGACATTTACCAAGGCATCGATTATGTTTTTCAAAAATCAAAAGAATTAGATAGACCCATCGTTATTTTATTGACTCTTGCATCTTCAGATGGAGCACACGATGGAACATTTGAATTAGAGGAGATGTTAGCTGAGTATGGGAAATTTAATGGTGTAGCTACCGTTTTGGCAGCAGGAAATGAAGCCAACTCAGCACATCATTACCATGGTGTTTTTAAGGAAAACCAGGATAAAATAGATGTTCAACTCAATGTAGCTGAGAATGAAAAAGGTGTTTATTTAAACATGTGGTGTCCTCTTCCTGATATTGTCACCATAGAGCTGATTTCACCAAGTGGAAATACCACAGGGAAAATACCCTTTAAGTCTGGGAAGTGGAATAAAACTAATTTTCCCATTGAGTCATCTATTGTAAATGTTCTATATCAATATACTGTAGAAAGAACAGAAGAGGAGAATATATCTATTTTAATAAAAGATCCATTACCTGGATTATGGACCATTGTTGTATATTCCGCTCTTATCATTAGAGGAGAATTTGATATTTATTTACCTATCAATGAATTTATCCATAAAAACACTATTTTCATGAGCCCTAATCCCAATGAAACCATTGTTATACCCGGAACCAATACTGGTAACATAACTGTAGGAGGCTATAATGAAGTTATCAATAGCTTATACCTACCTTCAGGACGCGGTTATACAAGAGTAGGTCGAATAAAACCTGACATTGTAGCCCCCTGTGTAAATGTTATAGGTCCATATCCGAGAAATACCTATGGTACTATGTCTGGAACCAGTGTGGGGGCTGCTATTACAGCAGGAGCTAGTGCGCTTTTATTAGAATGGGGTCTATTAAGGGGAAATGAGCCATTCTTAAATACTATAGGTATAAAGAACTATCTAGCTAGAGGGGCGCGAAGAAGAAAAGGAATAAAATATCCTAATCGGGAATGGGGCTATGGGGAATTAGATCTTATTAACACGTTTAAGATCATTTAATATGACCTACCATTTCGCGTTATAAAGCTGTATAATAAAGCTATTAACAAATGTATTTGAAGATAAAGAAAGAAGTTACATAGAAAGTACCTTAGGATAAGTTTTGGAGGGCGAGTAATGAAAGTTGATCGTTTGCTAAGTATTTTAATGATGCTTGTGAATAAAAAGAAGATAACTGCCAAGGAGCTAGCTGATTATTTTGAAGTATCTGTTAGAACAATACAGCGGGATATGGATACATTGAATATGGCTGGCGTACCAATATATGCTGATGTAGGTAAAAACGGAGGCTATCAACTTCTTGATAATTATAAATTGAATAAAAGCTTTCTCAATGTCAATGAAGCAAAAGTGTTAATTGCATTTTTAGAGAGTTTAGAACAGACAGTACCTTATTCAGAAGTCAAATCCATTTTCAATAAATTTTCAACGGTACTGCCAGATGAGATAGATGATCATAAAATTGTGATCAAATTGAATCCATTAATCAATGAGAAGAACTTTAAAGAGCATATCAATATCCTATCAAATGCAAGAGATCATTTTCAAAAAGTTCATATCAAGTATATGGATATTAATTTTAGGGAAACAAGTAGAATCATATGTCCGTACTCCTTAGTTATGATGGGCTCAGCATGGTATATCTATGGGTACTGTGCTCTTCGTGAGGACTTTAGGATATTTAAGTTGAGCAGAATTGTTTCATGTGAGATGCTGAGTGAGAAGTTTGAAGTTAAAGAATTACCAGAGACTTTGCCATGGGACAATAATTTAGATTCAAGAAGAGAGAGTACAAAAATTATTTTAGAAGTGGATAAAGTCCTCCAGGGTAAGCTACCGGATTATTTTGATTATGAGGACTGCAAAATTGAAGAAGATAAAATAATGGTTACTCTTAATTTCCCTGTTGATGAATGGTTATACTCCCTTTTATTTGGTTTGGTACCATACGTTAAGATTTTAGAACCAGCGTGGTTAAGAGAAGAATTTGTGAGAAGACTTCAAATATCTATAGAAAAAAATATTCTATGACATAATGTTGTCGTAATATATCCTTCATAATGGTTATATCAACTGGATGAAAAAATCATCAAGTATGTATCGATTTTAAGGAGGAATATAATATGAATATTTGCCAAAGCTGTGGAATGCCAATGGAGAAGGAAGAATTATATGGAAAGAACAAAGATGGATCAGTGAACAAAGAATACTGCATTTACTGTTATCCTAATGGCGAGTTCAATAAACCAGATGAGACTTTTGAAGAAATGGTAGAAACATGTGTACCTTTCATGATGAAAGAAGGTTATACAGAAGAGCAAGCAAGAGAATATCTTAATAATAATTTAAGAAATCTAAAGCGATGGGCATAAAATCCCTTGAAACAGGCTGTTACAAACAAGTTAACAGTCTGTTTTTGTATCTTAGTTTCTTTGACCAATAAGTGAAATGAGTGTATGATAAAAGTATAGATACGTAGTACACTTATAGATTTCTATAGAGAGTATTAATTCACGGAGGTGAAGGAATTGAAGATCAATCAAGTGGTGAAAAGTATATTAAAGGGAATAAAAAATAGTATAAGAAGATTCCCACAGGCAATAGGTATTTCAGCAGTTTGTGTCATCTTACTTATTGTCATTGGTGAGCTAACAAATGCATCAGAAAGTGAAGAGCTCATTGAAAGCATAGGAAAAATAACAATGGTTCTAGCTATGGGGATACCCGTATCATTATGTATTAACCTTTATTTCGAAAGGTTGAAGGATTATAAAAAATATTACTTCTATAGTGTATATGGTGCTGGGGCTATATTACTGGTTATTTACTATTTCCTTTACTTAAAAGATTTTGAGATGGTTACAATAACACGATATATAGGTACGAGTTTAGTTCTGTATTTGATATTTCTTTTTATATCCTATTTACCTAATAAGGATAACTACGAGGCTTATGTCATTAAGGTATTCAGCAGATTATTGACAACAGTTCTGTACTCAGTTGTTTTATACCTAGGTATAGCGGCTATTTTAGCTACTACAGAGTTGCTTCTTGAGGTCAATATTCAGGGTAGGCTTTATTATTACAGTTGGCTTGTTATCATTGGTGTATTTGCTCCATCATTTTTGCTTGCTGAGATACCAGTGAGAGAAGATGTATTGAGTGTAAAAGATTACTCCAAACTCCTTAAAGTACTAGTACTTTATATCATCATTCCTTTAATTTCAGTATATACATTGATACTCTATATATACTTTGGTAAAGTGATTATTACGAGTCAATGGCCAGAAGGACTTGTTTCTCACTTAGTACTCTGGTATTCAGTCATTAGTGCTGCGGTATTATTTTTCATAACACCTATGGTAAGAGAGATTAAGTGGGTTGAAAGATATATGAAGATTTATCCAAAAGTTTTGTTACCGCTGATAGCTCTAATGTTCGTTTCAATTGGAATTAGAATTAATGCTTATGGTGTAACTGAAAATAGATATTATGTAGTAGCACTTGGTATTTGGGTTCTGATCGTCATGAGTTATTTTTCCTTTGTAAAAAGCAAAAAAAATATAATAATACCTATTTCACTAGCGATCATAACTTTTATATCGGTATTTGGACCAATAAGTAGTTATTCACTGTCAAAATACAGTCAGAATAAAAGATTTGAACAGGTGCTTATGAAAAATGCTATGTTTGTGGACAATAAGGCTATAAAAGCTACTGCCAATGTGTCTGAAGAAGATGCTAGAACCATCAGTAGCATACTGAATTATTTTGATTACAATCATAGCTTAGAAGATATTAAGACCTTACCAGAAGGATTTCAGATGAATGATATGGAAAAGGTTTTAGGTGTAGAGTATATCGATAAGTATTATAATACAACAGATTATTTTTATTTTAGTACCAATGAGGATGCAAAGATAGTAGACATCAAAGAATATGATTACATGTTCAGTTATACTAATCGGAATCTAGAAGCCTTAAGTGAAGCTCCTTTAGCTATTAAATTTAATGACGAATCAGGTAACCTTGAAATTATGCAAAATGGAGAAGAAATATATAGTAAAGATTTTAAGATTTTTATAAATAATTTGCTGAAAGAATACGATGCAACACATAAAAACGATTTACCCATAGAAATCATGTCATATGAAGAAGAAACGGATGCCATAAAGGTAAGAGTTGAATTTGATAATATTTCAGGAGAGAGAAATGTATCAACAGGGGAGATCGAGTATTCAAGATATTCTTTCGATGTATTTTTTACAGTAAAATAGTAAGTAAGAATAAACCATCTTAATTAAAAAATAAGATGGTTTTATTTATTATCTATTTTTAAACATTAGGTATTATAGATAGTTATTATTGTTATAATTTAAAATAGAAGTTGACAAATAAAATGAGGTTTGATATTATGGTTTTGTAAACGATTCCAAAATAAAAAATACATTTTGGTAACGATTACAAAACTTAATTTAAGGAAGGGGTATTATATTGAAAAAAATAGTAACAATGGTTATGATTCTAACAATGATGGTCATGATAACGGGATGTAGCGAAGAAAAAAATGAGCAAGTTACAATTACCTATTATGGAAGATCCAACGAGAAAAATTTAGAAGAAGATTTAATAGCTAAATTTGAAGCAGAAAATCCAGATATCAAAGTAAATTATGTGGAGCTGCCAGATGATTCGGATCAAAAATTGCAAACCATTAGTACAACGTTACAATCAAAGGATTCATCTTTAGATGTATTTGTGGGTGATGTAGTTTGGACACCAATTTTTGCAGGGGCAGGATGGGTATTAGAATTAGATGACTATTTATCTGAGGAAGAAGTTAATGCTCATATTCCAGGGTCAATGAAAGCTTATACATACAATGACCACTACTATGGCATACCTTTCTTCGTAGACGGTGGAATGTTATTCTATCGTGAAGATCTATTAAATAAATACGACAAGGCAGTACCAGCTACTTGGGAAGAACTGGTAGAAACTGCAAGGTACATCATGGATCAAGAAAATGATCCAAACTTATATGGTTTTGGTGGTTCATGGAAGCAATATGAAGGTGTTACATGCAGTTTGACTGAGTTAGTATGGTCCCATGGAGGAGAGTTCTTAAACAAAGAAGGAAATTCAATATTTAATTCTCCAGAATCAATCGCAGGTATGCAAATGATGTCCGATATGGTTCACGAATATAAAATCACACCTCCTGGTGTAGGTGGATTTGGTACAGGTGAATTAAGAGCATTAGCATTAAATGGTCAAATGATCTTTACCAGAGACTGGCCAAGTTTCTACGGGCAATCCATGGATGAAGAAAAGTCTAATGTAGTAGGTAATTTTAAATATACAGTGTTACCAGCTAAAGAAGGCGAAGAAAGCTATTCAACTCTTGGGGGTTGGGGAATTATGGTATCAAAATATAGTGAGCATCCAGAAGCTGCCATAAAGTTTGCAAAGTTTAGATCAAATTATGAGAGTCAAAAATATGAAGCACAAACACTACTCCATAATCCAACCATAAAGGCTTTATATGAAGATGAAGATATTCAATCAGAATTAGGATGGATGGTAGAAATGTTCCCAGCATTAATGGCAACTAATCCAAGACCTCAATCACCTTATTATGCAGAAATTTCAGCAGTTCTTCAACAGGCTAGTCAGGATGTAATTGCAGGTAATAAAACACCAGAAGAAGCTGTACAATATGCTGATGAAAAAATTCAGAGCATTGTTAAATAAGAGATTGCTAATACTTTAGCAGAGTAGCAGTTATTGAAAATAGATATTAGGAGAAGGAAACGGATACCTAATATCTATTTTCAAATTTCATCCGTATATTGAGGGAGGAGATTTCTATGGATAGAAAGACGAAAATAGGATATCTTTTTCTATTGCCAGCAGGACTCTTAATGGTAATCATGGTTCTTTATCCTGTTATCAATACTTTCTATTTAAGTTTATTTGAATACAGAGTACAAACCATGGCATTAGGAAAGGTATTTGTTGGATTAGAGAATTATAAAAAAATTATCAGTGACGAGACATTCTGGAACTCATTTACATGGACTGTACAGTTTACATTCATTTCTGTCATTCTAGAGCTTATCATTGGTATGGCTTTGGCATTAATCATGAATAGAAAGATTCCGGGACAGAGCATCATCCGAACGATTATCTTAATTCCATGGGCTATTCCGACTATCGTATCAGGTATGATGTGGGCATATCTTTTTGGGCAATATGGAATGATTAATGAAATATTATTAAACATTGGCATCATACATGAGAGTATACCTTGGTTCACAGAAGAAATGTGGGCTAAAACAGCCATTATAATTGCTGATGTATGGAAAACCACACCCTATATGTCCTTGCTAATTTTAGGCGGATTACAAACAGTTCCTAAAACACTCTATGAAGCTGCAGATATAGACGGTGCTAATATCATGCAGAAGTTTTTAAAGATAACGCTACCTTCTATTAAGCCAGCATTAGTAATAGCAGTCCTATTTAGGGTAGTTGCAGCACTAAGAATTTATGATCTTATAGCCGCCATGACCAGTGGAGGACCAGCAGGAACAACGGAAAGTTTATCCATATATACAGTAAGCACCTATTTTAGATTTGGAAATATAGGTTATGGTTCTGCTTTAGCAGTCGTGATGCTAATAGTATCTTTACTAATAAGCTTACTATTTGTAGATGCATTAAAATCAAAGGTGGATGAGTAATATGAGACAAATAAAAAGTGTTTTAAATAAAACTTCATATATGATCTTTTTTATAGTTTTTAGTGGAACAATGTTATTCCCCTTTATTTTCATATTTTTTAGCTCCTTTAAAACACCAAAGGATATAATGGCTATACCTCCTAGCATATTACCTGATAAATGGATCTTATCGAATTACATGGATGCGTTTACGATACAGCCTTTACACATTTATCTTAGGAATAGTTTCATAACCTCTATTTTGGTAGTCATGATAACCATTGTTATTGGAAGTATGGCAGCTTATGCCTTATCAAGAACGAATATTAAGGGGAAAAAAGTATTTCTAGTGTTTTTATTAGCTATATCCTTATTACCACCTGTAACGATCATCAATCCTATTTATCAATTATTAAGTAGCTTAAAGTTATTAAACAGTTATATTGGTTTGGCCTTGGTTATTACAGTTTTGGAATTACCTTTAGTAGTGTGGATGCTTACAGCCTATTTTAATACACTACCAAAATCACTTGAAGAAAGTGGTGAGATTGACGGTGCAAATATCATACAGATTTTTACCAAGATTTTATTTCCTTTAATAGGTCCAGGGATTTTCACTGTAAGTATTCTTGTATTTATTAATGCGTGGAATCAATTCTTATTTGCGCTGGTACTTAATCCGTATGAATCACATCGAGCAATCACAGTAGGTTTAACACTATACAAAACTGATTATGTAGTTCCTTGGGGTGTTTTATCATCTGCAGCTGTGATAACAGTTATACCATTGATTGTTATGATTTTATTATTGCAAAAACGTATTCTATCAGGAGTATTGGAAGGTGGCGTAAAAGAATAAATTTTTTGCGACAATAAGGGAGTGGAAGGAGTACTAATATGGACAATAAGTGGTGGATGGACGCAGTTATTTATCAGATTTTCCCCAGAAGTTTCAAAGATAGTAATGATGATGGTATTGGTGATCTAAAAGGAATTATTGAAAAACTTGATTACCTTAAAGATTTAGGTGTGGACGCTTTGTGGATTTGTCCTATTCACCCATCACCTAACTTTGATAGTGGCTATGATGTTAGTGACTATTATGATATATGGGATGAACTAGGTAGTATGGATGATATGGAAAAGTTAATAAGTGAAGTCCATAAGAGAGAAATGAGATTGATTATGGATTTAGTTCCTAATCATACATCTCATATGAATAAATGGTTTGTTGAGAGCAGAAAATCGAAAGATAATCCCTACAGAGATTTTTATATTTGGCGACCTGGTAAAGAGGGTAAAGAACCAAATAACTGGGCTTCCATTAGGATGGGCGGGTCTGTATGGGAGTATGATGAACAAACTGATGAGTACTATTTACATCTTTATTCACCTCAACAACCGGATTTAAACTGGAACAATCAAAAGGTAAGGCGTGCATTTTATGACATAATGGATTTCTGGTTACAAAAGGGTGTTGATGGTTTTAGAATGGATGTTATCAATAAAATTGCTAAGGAAGACGGGTTACCTGATGTAGAAATAGTTGAAGGGGATACACGTCAATATTTACCGCCAGAAAAATATTATTTGAATCATCCAAAGGTACATGAGTATTTAAAAGAGTTAAATAAGGAAGTATTTTCAAAATACAAGGATAAGATTACAATTGGTCAAGTTGAGGGAGTTACCCCTGAACAAGCCTATTTATATACAGGTGATAATAGAAGTGAAATTGATTTATTCTTGCAATTCGAACATGTTAATCTCATTAAGACGCATAATCAACTCGTTGAATGGAGTCTGTTAGATTTTAAGAAGCTGATAAATAAGTGGCAAACGGCATTAAGCGATCAATTGTGGAACTTAGTATTTTTCAGTAGCCATGACTTGCCAAGACTAGTATCAAGTTTTGGTAATGATGACAAGTATAGGGTAGAGTCAGCAAAGATGTTAGCCACAATCTTATTGACCTTAAGAGGAACACCCATTATCTATCAAGGTGATGAGATAGGTATGACTAATCCAAATTTTAATAGTATTGATGATTATCAAGATATGAGAAGTAAAAAAGCTTATTTAGAACATTTGGCAAATGGTCATGATAATGAAGAAGCTTTAAAATATGTTCAAGGTATTAGTAGAGATAATTCACGGACGCCTATACAATGGAATAATAGTCAAAATGCAGGATTTACTGATGGTAAACCGTGGATAAATATAAATTCAAACTATAAAGAAGTTAACGTGGTTAAACAATTACAATCAGAAGATTCTATTTTAAACTATTATAAAAAACTTATTGCTATTAGAAAGAATAGTGATATTTTGCTAAAAGGAACCTTTAGATTAATCCATGAAGAAGATAATGAAATTTTTAGCTTTATAAGGGAATATAACGATAAGCAACTCATGGTTGTTGCAAACTTTACTGAAGAAACAAAAGAAATTCGTACGGAGTCATTAGGGTTAGAATTGTTATTAAGTAGTAATCCTGTTATTGAGAAAAGCAAAGAGATCATATTAAAACCTTACGAAGCTAGGATATACAAGAAAAATGACTAGCGTCACGTTTCAAGTATGCGCAGGAAAGTACGATCTCTTGCTTGATCATTTTGTGTAACGAAATGTATCAAAAGTTATGAGGTTCGATGCCTCAAATGATGCACTACATATAAAGCTAGCTTGTATGATTCTTATCAAGATGATAAAATAAAGAATATAATTTTACAGGTTTACTATAGAGAATTGAAAAGGGGAAAAGGTATGAGTACAATAAAAGAAGTAGCTGAAAAGTCAGGTTTTTCAGTTGCTACTGTTTCAAGAGTAATCAACAACGATAAAAATGTAAAAGACAAAACAAGAGCAAAGATACTAAAGGTTATTAAAGATTTAGACTATAAACCTAATTCGTTAGGGCAGAACTTAAGGAAGCAGCGCAGTAATACTATTTTATTGGTCATACCCACAATTTCCAATCCTTTTTTTGCTGAGATTATTAGAGGTGCTGAGGCAGCCATTAAAAAGAATAACTACAAGGTTATAACAGCGACAACTGAAATGGATGTCAATCAGTTAAATGTTTATATAAATATGTTAAAAACCAATCAAGTAGATGGTGCAATATTTATTTCATCAAGTATATCGAAGGAAATTTTGCAAAACTTTGTTGATGACTATCCAGTAGTTATGTGTAATGAATATTTTGAGGGTATGGATGTATCTTATACAACTATTGATAATGAAAAAGCTAGTTATGAGGCAACTAAATATCTTCTTGATCAGGGTAAAAAGAAAATTGCATACATCCATGGTGAAATAGATTCTAGTTCTAAAATAGCAAGAGTCAAGGGGTATAAAAAGGCGTTAGAAGAAAAAAATATTGCATTTAATAAGGAACTTGCTGTCATGGGATATGATGATTTTAATAAATTGAGAAGTAGAATGAAGAAGTTCTTAGAAATGCATAAAGATGTAGATGGTATGTTAATCAATTCAGATATTCAAGCTTCGATTATATTGAAGTTACTTAAGAATTTAAATTATGATGTTCCAAAGGATATGGGTTTGGTTAGTTTCGATGGAACAATCATTTCTCAAATTGTTGAGCCATTGATGACAACGATAGCTCAACCCATGTATGCATTAGGTAAGGAATCAGTGGAATTATTAATTGATAGACTGAAAAAGGAGAATAAAGAAGTAAAAAATGTTATATTACCCTATAAATTTTTAATCAGAGAAACGTAGAGGCTACACCCCTTTATTCAAGTGTATTTGGAATAAGGGGGTGTTTTAATGTAAAATAATTGATTTAGTGGTATAATAGGTATACTACTTTTGTATTAATAAGAGGGGGAAGTTATGAAGAAATTACGAATGTATTTGTTGGTACTGACTCTTTTATTACTAATTTTAATTGGATGTACTTCGGAAATGGGCGATGAGGTTAATCTTAAAGTAAATGAAAATTCAAAAATTGAACAATCAGAAGTTAAGCTAGAAGTAGAAAAGAAAACAGTAGATACAGAAGTAGAAGAAGATGATTTTGTGATTGACTACGAGGAAGTGGAGAATATCATTTATGATTATCTGAATGCACAGCTAAAGAGAGATTATGAGAAAATGGCTGAAATGCTTTGGAAAGAATCTTATGTAGCCTTTGGATTTGATGATCCTTATGAAGCAATGAAAGCGCAAGAAAGAGAGCACATAGAAAACAACTATGAAATGGTAAGTTTTATAATGGGAGACATGTCAGAAGAAGAGAGTGAATTCTATCCCAATACAAAGTTCGTAGGTGGACATTTTGAAGAACGCCGTTTCCTCAATGGACAGGAATATGTTCTTGAATATAATTACATACGGCTTGCATTCGATGATGAACTCGGATGGCGAGTGTGTTATAAAAAGTACTTAGGCATAAAGGAGTTAGATTATGACCAATCAGATATTAATTATGCTACAGAAGGTCATGTGCCTAAGATCAAAATTGCATTAGATAAAATTCTTTATAATAATCATGAAGCTTATTTTATATTGAATATTATGGTACATGAGGAAGAAGGAATAGAGGGGCTTCTGTTTTCAAGTGATGAAGATCACCAAACCACTTTGGTTATTGATACAACAAAATATGATTGGAAAGGGATAGTCCCAACAAGTACATTAACTCAAGGAAGTAATCAAATTATTGTTCCTGTTCAGAGCTTTCTTAACAGATATATAATTGAGAGCATAAGAATTGAGGATGTCTATTATCAATCACAAGATAATAGTGAACCAATACCTTTTGATTTCATTATTTTTGATGAGGGTGAATATGTTACTGATCAACTTATTCAATCCAATTAATCAATAGAAATGCCATATCTAAGTTATCTAGATATGGCATTTCTTTAGTTAGAATTATTCATTATTATAAAGTATCATAAGAGAATCAAATAACAATCTTAATTTATATCATGATATAATATAAAAGTTAGATAAGGTATACTTGTATAATTTGTATTCTGGGAAGGGTGTATCCGATGAAAGTAGGCTTAATTCGTTGTATGCAGACTGAAGATATGTGTCCTGCTACAACTTGCTTTAAAGCAATGAAGAATAAAAAGTGTGCATTTGATGGAGTAGAAGAAGATATAGAAGTAATAGGGGTGACTACATGTGGTGGATGCCCTGGGAAGAAAGCAGTTACAAGAGCAGAAATGATGGTGAAAAGAGGAGCTGATACAATTGTACTAGCTTCATGTATTACTAAAGGAAACCCTATTGGAATTCCTTGTCCAAATGTAGAGCAAATGAAAACAGCAATTAAAAATAGAATCGGTAATGATATTAGAATTATTGATTATACACATTAAAGAGGGTTCAATTATTTATCAATATGTGAGATAGTCCCTTTACCCCATAATATATCCTAGTTGGGACAATCCTATCACCAGACACCTTTTATTTTCATATGATATAGTAAGAAATAGTTTTTTTTTATGAAAGGTGGAAATTATCTATGTCATATGGATACGGATACGGATATGGATTTGGCCGTCGTGGATTTGGTAGAGGTTGCTGTTGTTGTTGCAATCCATGCGGTTTCATAGGACGACCTTTCTATGGAGGCTATGGAGGCTATGGCTACGGAGGATATGGTGGCTATGGTTACGGTGGCTTTTGTGGATATGGTGGATACGGTGGATACGGTGGTTATGGAGGCTATGGAGGCTTCTGTGGTTATCCTTGCTGTGGTACAAGACGTGCAGTATGTGCTGTAAATATAATACTCTTAAATAGAGGATGTTTTTATTAATATTTCTCCCGTAAACTACCACTTAAGTGGTAGTTTTTTTTAGACAACCATACTGTATAGAAATCATTAGCTATGGTATAATAAGGTAATAATATGTCGCACAAATAAAAAAAGAGAGGGGGAGAGTAATGAGTTCAGATCCATATAGTATTCAGTTAGTAAAAGAAGAAAAAAAGTTACATAAGGAAAAACTTGAGAAATTAGAGAGTAACCTTGAGCTATTAATAGAAGAAATTAAAAGCATAGGCAACAGACTTGAGAAGATTGAAAGTAAAATAATGAATTAATTGAGTGTGTCAAAAATAATAAAGTAAAGGTTATGAAAGGATAGCCTTTATTTTATTATATTTTTATTGACATTTGTAAAGATTTCCATTAGACTATAAATGGTTAGTTAGATAAAACAAACTATTTATAGTTAGTGGGGGATATAATGAATTTTAAAGTGTTAAAGAATAAGAATTTTTTATTTTATCTTATAGGAAACAATACTTCAATATTTGGAGATATCATGTTGACTACTGCTTTCTCTCTCTATGTTCTTGTCTTGACGCAGTCAGCATTGCAATTCAGTAGCGTTATGGCGGTATCATTTATTCCAAGGATTTTCTTATCACCTTTTGCAGGGATTGCTGTAGACCGAATGAAAAAAAAGCATCTAATCATTGTATTGGATATTATAAGAGCTCTATTGTTGTTAACCCTCTTTATGATAGCTCTTACATCAGGGATAAAGCTTTATATGATCTATGTGGTCATCATTTTTTTCGCCATATGCGATACCTTATTTGGACCAGCCATTACAACGATATTTCCATTAATATTGGAGAAAGCACTGATTTCTGAGGCTAATGCCATGAGTCGTACCATTACTAATATTATAAGTGTGGTGAGTCCTCTAGCTGGTAGTATTCTGTTCGGGGTATATGGATTACCAATTATTCTATTAGTTGATGGCCTTACTTTTTTCTTTTCAGCTGTTTTTGAATATTTTATGGTCTTTGAAGATCATGTTAAAACAGGTCATTTAAATATCGGAAAAGATATAAAAGAAGGGATAGCAGTTATACTACATGATACTCAGTTAAAATCATTAGTCATTAATGGTAACTTGACTCATTTATTTCTATTTCCATTCATGGAGGTTTGTGTTATTTATTTGTTGGTGATGGTTTTTAGAGCACCAGAATATCACTATGGTATTGTAAGAAGCTGTATCTCGGCAGGGGCTATTATTGCTGGCTTCCTAGCTCTTTATTACAGAAGTCGCCGTACAGTTGCTCAAAATATTAACTATGGTATTATAGGAATGATTTGTGCTGTAGGCGTGTTTAGCTTGTTAGCTATTCCAGTCTTTAGCAGTTTTATTGCGGGGCACTTCTGGTCACCTGTAGCCTATCTATCAGCAGCTAGTTTTATTATGTTTTTATCCTTTGATTTTTATGGCGTCTTTTTCTGTAGTTTCTATCAAACGGAAGTTTCACAGGATAAACTAGGAAGATTTACATCCATTTTGATTATGACTTTTTCATTATCTCGTATAATAGGGATGTTTGCTTATGGTTATCTGATTGAGAATGATCAGCTTTTATTGGTTTTTGGATTATTATTAGTTGGGATGATCTTAAAGTTAGCTGTACATGTTCCATTTATGCGACATGAATCACGATTAGCATCTCAAGAAGAGATAGGTCATTAGTAGGAACATAACGAATGGAAGAGTCCATAAAGGAATACTTGATAAATGGAAATAAAAAGTATAAAATAATGACATAACGGTTGAAGGAGATTGCTATGGAATTTAATCAGGTTTTGGATGAGTTAACAACCATTATGTCGGATATAATCAAATTTCATAAAGAGAAGTTGATGTCAAAAGAAGAACTAAGCAGTATCACTTATGGTCAGTTTCATTTTATACATCATATCAGTATGATGGATCAACCTACTGTCACAAAGTTAGCTCAAGCCACTAATCTAACAAAGCCTACTGTTACAATTGCTATTAATAAGCTGATCAAGTCTGGACATGTAAGAAAGATAAAATCTGAATTAGATGGAAGAGTCTATTTTTTAGAGTTAACGGACAAAGCTAAAAAAATTGGAGAAGCTGAAATGAATGCTTTCGATGACATAATTGATCGTATGCAACAAAAGCTGTCAGAGGAAGAATACAATACCTTAGAAAAAACATTAAGAAAATTATTGGATTAATGGTTCAATAATAACTAGCCAGCTAATGGATCTTTAGCTGGCTATAATACATTTAAAAAAAGGACATATCTTTTATTAAATTCAATATATATATTGAAATTTTTTCAAATAGTATATAATATAATTAATAATACTTCTTTAGTTGACGATGTTAACAATATATATGAAGCAAACTCTAAATGACAATAAAAGCATGGAGGGATGACTGTGAAATGCGATCGATGTAAAGTTAATCCGGCAACAATTCAAGTAAAGACCATCCAAGATGGCAATAAAGTGGATATGTATTTATGTCAACAATGTGCAGCTGAGACAGGACATTCGACTATGAATAATCCCTTTGAAGATTTTTTCAAAAGTTTATTAGATTTATCTAAAGAAAATCAAAAATCTAAAGTAAAGGCTGAAGTTATATGTCCTATGTGCAATATGACATACAAAGATTTTCGAAAAATTGGTAAAGTAGGCTGTGCCAATTGCTATCGTGTTTTTGATGATGAGATAAATTATGTATTGAAACGTATTCATGGCAGTACAGGACATGTAGGTAAGATTCCTGAAATAGCAGGAGAAACCATCAAAAGAAAAAGGGAGATCAATCGCTTGAAAGAAGCTCTTAAAAAAGCTATTGAGACAGAAGCTTATGAGGATGCAGTTGAATTAAGGGATCAAATCAAAGCCTTGGAAAAGGAGGAATAACATGAGTAATATAAATAAAAACGACGATGTGATTATAACTACTCGTATTCGTTTAGCTAGAAATATTCAAAAATATCCTTTTCCTAATCGTATGTCAGATATATCGGCTGAACAAATGATGGATGAAATTAAAGAAGTCATTATGGGAGCTTCATCACCTATCTCTGAACATTTCGAGTTTTACAACTTGAGAGAGTTGACCATGAATGAGAAGTTAGCTCTTTTAGAAGAGCGCTTGATTTCACCTGAATTATTAAAAAAGCAAATTCCATGTGGAGTCATACTATATAGAGATTTAGGGTTAAGTGTCATGATTAATGAAGAGGATCATGTACGAATACAATGCATTACTGATGGTATGAACATGCCAGGGGCATATGAATTGGCTAATCGAATTGATGATCTTATTGAAGAAAAGATCAATTATGCGTATAATGAAAAATATGGTTATTTAACAGCTTGTCCAACCAATGTCGGTACAGGATTGAGAGCTTCTTATATGCTTCATGTACCAGCACTTGAGGCATATGGTCAGCTTTCGATTATTTTGCAGGCAATTGGTAAATTTGGTATTACTGTAAGAGGTATGTATGGTGAAGGTACTGAAGCTTATGGAAGTATTTTTCAGATATCTAATCAGATTACTCTTGGTGAAACCGAGATGAATATTATACACAATTTGAATAACATTACCAGTCAAATTATTGAACAAGAACGAAGGGTGCGTCAAAAATTAATTAAAGAAGATCAACTAGAATTTGAAGATAAGATCTTTCGTTCATATGGTGTTTTAAGCCATGCGAGAAAGATAACAGCAAAAGAGGCAATGAGTTTGTTATCTGATGTAAAAGTTGGCTTAGAACTAGGTGTTTTAAAAATGGATAAAAGTGGTTTAGATATTTACAATTTAATGACTCGAATACAACCTGCAAATTTACAAAAACTAGCTGGGAGAGAGTTGAACTCCAATGAAAGAGACATAAAAAGAGCGATACTTATACGAGAAAAATTACCTTTATTGACTAATGGGTAGTTGAAATAAGAACAAGTATTAATAAGAAGGAGGAATCCAATATGATGGCAAGATTTACAAAACAAGCTCAGAAGGCAATTGCTTTGTCGCAAGAATCGGCTGCAAATTTTGGGCAAGGTTATGTAGGTACTGAACATATATTGTTAGGACTTATAAGAGAAGGAGAAGGTGTTGCAGCACGAGCTCTTAAAGACCAAGGGATATCAGAAGAAGTTTTATCAGATAAAATTAGTAATATAGGTGTGCAAAATCAAGGAAGTACAATTGATAAACAAGATTTTACACCTCGAGCTAAACGGATTTTAGAAAACAGCTTGAGAGAAGCCATTAAGATGAACACTAACTATATTGGTACTGAACATATATTATTAGCTCTTTTGCGTGAAGGTGATAGTATAGCAGTACGTTTATTAACAGCTTTGGGAGTTAATTCTCAAAAGTTGTATCAAGAAATCTTAGAGATTTTAGGTGAAGTTTCAGGTAACCCCAACATAAATAAAGGTAAGCAAAAGAAAGATAAGACTAGTTCTACGCCAACACTGGATCAATTTAGCCGTGATTTAACTCAGATGGCGGAACAACAAAAATTTGATCCTATCATTGGTCGCGATAAAGAGATTGAGCGTGTTATTCAAATTTTAAGTAGACGTACTAAGAATAATCCTTGCTTAATTGGTGAACCAGGTGTAGGTAAGACGGCCATAGCTGAAGGGTTAGCTCAAAAGATTATTGAAGGAAATGTACCTGAGACCATAAAAGAGAAGAGAGTTGTAGCTCTCGATCTATCATCCATGGTAGCAGGCTCTAAGTATCGTGGTGAGTTTGAAGATCGTATCAAAAAAGCTATAGAAGAGATAAGACATTCAGGCAATGTTATTCTTTTCATAGATGAATTGCATACGATTGTTGGTGCTGGTGCTGCAGAAGGTGCTATTGATGCTTCTAATATTTTGAAACCATCTCTTGCAAGAGGGGAACTACAACTTATTGGTGCTACTACATTAGAAGAATATCGTAAGTATATTGAGAAAGATTCAGCATTAGAAAGACGTTTCCAACCTGTTAAAGTAGAAGAACCAACAGAAGAAGAGGCAATCGATATATTAAGAGGTTTAAAAGATAAATATGAAGCTCATCATAGTGTACACATAACGGATGAAGCACTTATCGCATCAGTTAAGTTGTCTAATCGTTATATTACTGATCGCTATTTACCTGATAAAGCTATTGACTTAATCGACGAAGCAGCCTCCAAAGTACGCCTTAGGACGTATACGGCACCACCTAATATAAAAGAATTAGAGATACGCCTTGAAGAATTGGAAAAAGAAAAAGAGGTCGCCATCAAAACAGAAGAATATGAGAAGGCAGGACTCATTAAAGGAAAACAAAATGAAATTAAAAAACAACTGGAAAAAGAAAAATTAGAATGGGAGCAAAATAATTCCAAATCTAATCAGATTGTTAATGAAGAAGAAATTGCGGATATCGTTGCAAGTTGGACCGGTATTCCAGTGAAGAAATTAGCTGAAGAAGAAAGCGAGCGCCTTAAAAACATGGAGAAAATCTT
The DNA here is from genome assembly GCF_002964605.1 of Vallitalea okinawensis. NCBI lineage: Bacteria > Bacillati > Bacillota > Clostridia > Lachnospirales > Vallitaleaceae > Vallitalea > Vallitalea okinawensis. The sequence goes on along the minus strand of NZ_PQDH01000001.1, from coordinate 691,099 downwards.
ACATGAGAGGGTGGTAGGTCAAGATGAAGCTGTTGTAGCAGTATCTAAGGCCATACGTCGTGGTCGAGTAGGGTTAAAAGATCCAAAACGACCAACAGGTTCATTTCTATTTTTAGGACCAACAGGTGTAGGTAAAACCGAATTATGTAAAGCTTTATCAGAAGCCTTGTTTGGTGATGAAGATGCTCTCATTCGAGTGGATATGTCTGAATACATGGAAAAACACAGTGTATCCAAACTCATAGGATCACCTCCAGGTTATGTTGGTTATGATGAAGGTGGGCAATTCAGTGAAAAAGTTCGTAGAAAGCCTTACTCAGTCATCCTCTTTGATGAAGTTGAAAAAGCTCATCCAGATGTTTTCAATATTCTTTTACAAGTATTGGATGATGGACATATCACCGATGCACAAGGGAGAAGGGTTGACTTTAAGAATACAGTTATTATCATGACTTCGAATGTTGGAGCAAGGAACATTGTGGAGCCTAAGACTTTAGGATTTGTCAGTGAGCGAGATGAAAAAAGAGAATACAAAGACATGAAAAAAAATGTAATGGATGAAGTTAAACGACTTTTTAGACCAGAATTCTTAAATCGAATAGATGAACTCATTGTTTTCCATCCTTTAACCAAGGAAAATATTCAAGAAATTGTAGATATCTTATTCAAACAATTGGCTAAACGTGTACAGCAAAATTTAGGTATACAACTTGAATTAACAGAAAAGGCACAGGAATTTTTGGCTGATGAAGGATTTGATAAAGTATACGGTGCAAGGCCATTAAAAAGGGCTATGCAAGCTCAAATTGAAGATCAGTTAGCAGAACGCATTCTAGATGGTGAGGTACGAGAAGGACAACGTGTTCGAATAGGTATTCGAAATGGTCGTTTAATCTTCAATGTAAAAGGATTAGATGTATAAATAAAGTTGTTCATAGAAAATTTTATATTTATTAATGGTCAAGTGACGATAAATATATTATAATGGTATATATATATATAATATATTGTCATTTCGTAGGAGGGTATAAACACAATGTCAATTATTCAGGAATTAATTAGAGTAGAAGAAGACAGAACTCTTAGCTTTGGAAATTATTTATTAGATGAAAAAAAGAAAGTAGAAGATTTTGAAGTTGAAGGCGATTTATATAAAGTAAAAACTTTTTATGAGATCACTAAATTAGAAAAGAACGGTATCTTGGTTTATGAATCTGTTCCAGGTACAACAGTTCATGGATTCAAATTATCAGAAGCAGGTGTTGACTTTAGTGTTGAAGGTAATAAAAATTCTAGCATTACAGTGGAGTTAGAGCCTGAACAACCTTATAAAATTTTCATTGATGATGTTCAAGTAGATAAAGTGAAATCCAATCTTTCTGGTAAAGTAACTTTTAGTGTTAATGAAAGTTTATCACCTAAAAAAATAAAGATTGATAGAATATAATTGCATACGTAAAGAATTCTAACACCATCAAGTATTTAACTTGATGGTGTTTTTTAATTACTAAAATTCACTGCGTATTCATAAAATATATAAAATGCGTCCCTATTGAGGAGGGAATCATGGTATGGGGAAAAGCATAAATGTAGTAGGGACAGGAACAAATATAGCTAAGCTTAACAAGATGATTCTTTTGTTTGATATAGTAAATTATAATGAAGATCCTTTAGAAGCTAAGAATTCTAATGAGGTGTTGATTGAAGCTGCTAAAGATTATCTCAACAATTTCGGTATACAAGAGAAGGATATTGATTATTCAAGAAATGAGTTAGCAGCAATATATGATAAAAGTGGTCTGATAGATACCTTTAAGGCTGCGACAAATTTTAAAATCCAGTTTTACGACTTACAAGTATTAGCTGAATTTCTTTATAACATAGAAGGTAGACACGTTATTGTTAAAGATATCATTTTTACACTTAAAGATCCAATTTATTACTATGATTTGGCACTCAAAAATGCAGTCACTAATGCAGATAATAAAGCGTCTGTCATAGCGAATAAATTGGGAGTATACATAGAAGCAACTGCTCAGGAATTAACTGAGATGACAGATGCTTATGATCAAACACCATGGATATCGGGAAGTAATAATAACCTTGATCCAAAAACAGTAGAGTCAACCATTACTTTTTATGCAACAGTAAAAGCTAAATACCTGGTTGTCGACTAATCATTCTAAAACAATACGAAAAATCATATATATATGAAAGAGATTAAGAAAAGCAAAAAGGAGGTGTCCTATGTATTATAATATGTATCGAGATCTGGTACCAAGAATAAAGAAAAAAAAGACCATTAATGTGATTGGTGTTGGTACCAAAATTGTGAAATCAGATATGGCAGTTCTGATTTTTGATATGGTTACCGAAAGCATAGATCCTTTTCAAGCATTAGAGAATAGTGGCAGACAAATAGAAGAAGCCAATAGTACATTGAAGCAATTTGGTATTAAAGAGGAGGATATCTTCTATACAAGAGATGAATTAATGCCTAGCTATGATCAAAGTGATGAAATAATCACATACAAAGCATCCACAATATATAGGGTACTTTTCTATGATATGCAATTACTGAGTGAAATATTGTTTAATGTAAAAGGGGCTAAAGGTAGAGTTACTGAAGTGATTTTTACAGTTAAGGATCCTGTCAAGTATTATAATGAAGCACTTGACTTAGCGGTATCCGATGCTTTAGTAAAAGCAACAAAAATAGCAGAGGAAATGGGGATTATAATTGATGATACACCTCAAAATATAACTGAGACCACAAATGTACATGATTTACTCATGGGTGTATCCCATCAACATGTAGAAGATACACCTAAGTTTATGGAGGGATTTATCACTTTTTTTGCCACTGTGGAGGCCGAATTTCTTGAATTAGAGTAATATACTCTCTACAGAAAAAGAAAAGTAAGCTATCTAAAAGGAGTTGAAAAATGTATCCAATGATGTATCGCAACATAGTAAGGAAAGAAAATAAAGCAAAAGAAATAACGGTTATAGGTGTGGGAATTAAATTTATCAAGTCAGATATGGTTATTGTGGGATTTGATTTAATCACAGAAGCTACTGATCCTATTCAAGCTCAAATAGAGAACGATAAATTGATTGAAAGAATTACGGCTACTCTTAAAGAGTACGGTATAAGAAGTGAAGATATATTTTCATCGATTAATAAGATTACACCAATCATAGACGAACAAGACAATATCATTGGGTTTAAATCTTCTACGATTTTTAGAATAATTTTTTATGACCAACAAGTTCTAAGTGAATTATTATATAATATACGATCCGAAGATATCGTCGTTAAGGATACATTCTTTACACTGAAGGATCCCATGCTTCACTGGAATGAAGCTCTAGAAGAAGCTGTAGCCAATGCTTATATCAGAGCATCTGCTGTAGCTAAAGAAATGGATGTTGTGATAAATGGTACGGCTCAAGATATAATAGAAGTCACAGATCCAGGTGATGTTTTTCCAAGAATATATGATAAGAAGTATGCTGCTGAGGATGATGAAGGATTTATTCCCTTATATGCTTCAGTTAAAGCTAAGTTTCTAATTATTGAAGAATCACCTCAATCATGAGGTGTTTTTTTGTACTAATTTCACACCTTTCCAGTATCTCCACATAAAATAATACTGAAGATAGCACAGTGTTTTAATTCAGAGGAGGTATAGGTGTGTATATGTACCGAGGATTTGTTCCAAGGGTCACGAAGGCAAAAGAAATAAGTGTTAAGGGGTATGGAACAAGGACAGTTAAATCAGACATGGTTATTTTAGCTTTTAATCTAATATCAGAAGCCCAAGATCCTTATAAAGCACAGCAAGAGAATGAACAATTTATTCAAATATTCTTGGACACTCTTAACGAGTACGGTATTAAAGACGAAGATATCTTTTATACAAGTAATGAGTTAACTCCTGTTTATGATGCTAATAATGAAGTCATAAGATATATAGCATCAAGTATTTTTAAGATATCCTTCTATGATTTAGAGTATCTGAGCGAATTTCTCTATAATTTAAGAAACATAGAAGTTGAGGTTGAGGATGTATTGTTTACGGTAAAAGATAGTACAAAATTATGGAATGAAACATTAGCGGATGCAGTCTCTAATGCTTATGATAGGGCAAAAGCGGTTGCAGACAGATTAGGAGTGAAAATTGAGGAGGTACCGCAGAAAGTAACTGAAATTACTGATGTAAATCAGGTCATTGAAGAGCTACAAAAGCATGTCATAAAGGAGTTTGCTTCATTGGCAGAAGGTTTTACAACAAATTACTCAGTTGTTGAAGCAGAATTTACAATCATAGAGGAATAGAAATCACCTCAATCGTGAGGTGGTTTTTTTTCTATAAATTTGTTAAGATAAAGGTAATAAGAATAGTAGCTTTAACGAAAGAGAGGAAATTTTCATTGGCTAAAACAAAGAATATATATTTCTGTCAGGAATGTGGGCATGAATCCCCTAAATGGATGGGGCAATGTCCAGGGTGTAAAAGTTGGAACAGTTTTGTTGAAGAAACTGTTGTAAAATCCAAAAATCCAGTGAGCAGAAACAATGAAACTAAGAGAAATAGACCAACGAAGATCAATGAAATTAAGATCCAAGAAGAGAATCGTGTAACAACAGGAATCGGTGAATTAGATCGTGTACTGGGTGGAGGCGTTGTTAGAGGGGGATTAACTCTAGTTGGTGGAGATCCTGGTATTGGTAAATCCACGTTATTGCTTCAAATGTGCGAGTTTATCGGTAGACAAAATAAAAAGGTACTCTATGCATCTGGTGAGGAATCAGAAACGCAGATTAAATTAAGAGGTGATCGTTTAGGGATTACAACAGATAATCTACTGCTTTTTGCTGAAACATCCCTTGAAAGTATTGAGTCTGTTATTAAAGAGATGATGCCAGACATGGTTATCATCGATTCCATACAAACCATCTACAGCGAATCCATTACATCTGCACCTGGTAGTGTGAGTCAAGTTAGAGAAGGTACTGCCATACTCATGCGTTTGGCTAAGCAATTGGGAGTGTCTATCTTTATTGTTGGACATGTAACGAAGGAAGGTGCTATTGCTGGTCCTAGAGTTCTTGAGCATATGGTTGATACAGTACTTTATTTTGAGGGTGAACGCCATGCTTCTTATCGTGTGTTAAGAGCAGTAAAAAATCGTTTTGGTTCCACTAATGAAATTGGTGTTTTTGAGATGAGAGATGTAGGTTTAGTAGAAGTAACAAATCCTTCAGAAATGATGCTATCTGGTAGACCAGAAAATGAGGCAGGCTCTGTTGTAACATGTAGTATTGAAGGTACCAGACCTATGTTGATTGAAGTGCAAGCATTAGTTAGTCCAACTAATTTTGGTATGCCAAGGAGAACGGCAACAGGAACAGATTATAATCGAGTAGTACTTCTTATGGCTGTTCTTGAAAAGAAAATTGGTATGCAACTTGTTAGTTACGATAGCTATGTTAACATTGCAGGTGGTATCAAGACCACGGAGCCAGCTCTAGATCTAGGCATAGTTGCAGCTATAGCATCAAGTTTTAGAAGTACACCCATTTCAAATAAATTAATAGCTTGCGGAGAGGTAGGTCTTACTGGCGAGGTTAGAGCTGTATCGATGGTTGAGAAACGAATCACCGAAGCCGCTAAAATGGGATTTGAACATATTATCGTGCCAAAAGCTAACCTAAAAGGACTTAATAAAATTGAAGGAATACATGTACACGGAGTTGAGAATGTCTCCGATGCATTGAGTATTTTGTGGAATGTTTAGTAACATTTCATATCAAACATGAGGACATGTATACCAAACATGAAGACATGGTCTTGGATTCTGAAATGGATTAAAGTAAAGTGAGATGTTACCAATCCAGTGAATGATATAAGGAGATGACTATCATGTTTGAATTACGTTTTAAACACCATGAACAAATAAAAGTAACCTATGAAAAGTTTCAATTAGAAGAAGGACTTTTGGAGTATAAAATAACTTTAGAACAAGAAGAGTTAACAGAATTTGCCCCTGTCGTTATGAGTTGGGATTATCCTTTAATCGATGCTCATTATTATTGGTTCCCACTAAATGGGACGACAAGAAAGCTAAGAGCTGATTATCATAAGGGACTATTATCTAAAGCTACTATTTCGGCACCAGTTGCTATCTATTACAATGCATCTGGTGAAAATCGATTAACTTGTGCACTATCTGATGCTTTGAATACAGTTGCATTAGCCATGGGAGTTCGAGAAGAAAATGGGCGTATTGTCTGCAAGGCGGAACTCTTTACAGAACCAACAAAACCAGCTCGTCATTATGAAGTAAAGCTACGATTGGATAATAGAAATGTTCCCTATTACAAAGCCCTAAAAGATGTATCGTTCTGGTGGGAATCTTTTGATCTCCTTCAACCATCTGAGGTTCCACAGGTAGCGAAGAAACCAATGTACTCTACTTGGTATAGTTTCCATCAGAAGATGACTGATGAAGAGATTGAGGTACAATGTCAATTAGCTAAGTCTATGGGCTGTGAAGCAGTTATAGTAGATGATGGCTGGCAAACTTCTGATAATCAAAGAGGTTATGCTTATACTGGCGACTGGGAAGTTTGTGTGGAAAAATTCCCGGATATGAAAGCTCATGTGGAACGTGTACATGCCATGGGGATGAAGTATTTACTTTGGTATAGCGTTCCTTATATTGGTGTAAAGTCAAACATATGGAATCGTTTTAAAGATAAGGTATTATTTCTGACTGAGCGAAACAGTTCAGCTACTTTAGATCCTAGATTCCCTGATGTAAGAGAATATCTCATTAATATTTATGAGAAAGCACTCCAAGAATGGGATCTAGATGGCTTTAAATTGGATTTTGTTGATCGCTTTGGTCTTGTTGACCGTGAGAACATGCCAGCTTATAATGAGCTAATGGATTACATTTCTGTAGATGAGGCGGTAGATCGACTTTTGTCAGATGTGATGAAGCGATTAAAAGCTATTAAACCAGATATAATGATTGAATTTCGTCAAAAGTACATAGGTCCACTTATGCGTAAGTATGGTAATATCTTTAGAGTAGGAGATTGTCCTGCAGATTTTGCAACCAATCGTTCTGGTATCTGTGATATTCGGTTAATTAGTGGCAATACAGTAGCACATGCAGATATGATTATGTGGAATGAAGAGGATCATGTTGAAAGTGCGGCTTTACAGATAAATAATATTATCTTTGGAGTTCCTCAAATATCTATGAAGCTTGAGAAGTTAAAAGATGAACATCGTAAGATGGTTGCTTTCTGGTTAGATTTCTACAATAAATACCAAGATGTTTTACTTGATGGTGAGTTGATGCCTCATCATCCAGAACAACAGTATCCAGTAGTAGAAGCTAGGGATAATGAAAAACATATTATTGGTGTATATGCTGACCATGTTGTTAAGTTAAATGCTTTAGTAGATGAGACAGTCATCGTTAATGGTAAATTAACTGAAAAAGTCTACCTTGACTGTGGAGTAGATGTTAAAGGAAAACTAACCATTTACGATTGCTGTGGAAGAGAAGTTAATCAAGAAGTGATTAGTTGGAAGGCTGGATTACATCAAGTTTATGTGCCTGCTAGTGGATTGCTGACTATTATATAGATTCTGAGCAGAATATAAGCCATGTAAGTTCAATTAACATTACATGGTTTATCATATTATATTATAAATTAAGTTGGATCATGTCTGTATCAGCTATCATTCCAACAACAGGGTTATGAGGATAACGCTAAAACAATTATAAAAATTCTCTTCCTATTTATTACGAGACAATTGTTTTATACTGTAAATAACTAGTAGGATAGATTACAGCATAACGATGAATCTTAAGTGATAGGAGGAGTATGATGAGACATTATACAAGTGAACCAGGTTTTACAGAGGATTATAATAGAGTAAAAGAGTTTATTCTTCGGATTAACGAAGAGGAGCAAGTTTCCTATGGCTTCTTATGGGGGCGATGGGAATGGGCTTTTTCACTTAGTTTTCAAGATAAAGAATCTTTAGATAAGATTGGTGTTTGGGAAGATGAAGGGAAGATTGTTGCGGTAGCTACATACGAGGATAATTTAGGGTCTGCCTATTTCTTAGTTGATCCTGAGTATAGTCACCTTAAAAAAGAAATGCTGACTTATGCGGAAGAAAACCTTGCAAAAGAAGGTGAACTTAAAGTAATAATCAACAATAAAGATCGAGAGCTTCAGCGTGTTGCTGCTTTAAAAGGATATAAGCCCACAAGAGATTATGAAGCTAATGCAGTCATTGATATCCATGACGAAAACACATCTTATACTCTACCAGAAGGGTATAAAGTAGTTAGTTTAAAAGATGAATACGATTTATATAAGTATAATCGTGTATTATGGCGAGGATTTAATCACGAAGGTGAGGCACCCATTACAGAGAAAGCAATTAAAGAGCGGGAAATTAGTCTATCTGGACCTGGAGTTAATCTCTCACTGAACGTAGCAGTGGTTGCACCTAATGGTGAATTTGTTTCCTATTGTGGCATGTGGTATAGGGAAGGTACTGATTACGCCCTTGTGGAGCCTGTAGCTACTGACCCAGACTATAGAAAGATGGGGCTTGGTAAAGCGGCAGTTTTAGAAGCTGTAAAGCGATGCGGGCAATTAGGTGCTAAAAGAGCCTATGTGGGTTCTTCACAACAGTTTTATTATAATATAGGTTTTCATCCCATTCCAGCTGAAACATGGTGGGTGAAAAAGTAATGACGAGCCCCTTAGGGGCTCGTTAATTGTTTTAGTTAATATGAAGTTGATTATTGCCTATATGAGGGATTGGTATTTTTAAAGTAATACATGTACCACGTCCTTCTTTACTTAAGATTCTAAGATTAAAGGTTTCTCCATAGACTAATTTAAGACGTTGATAGGTATTGAAAACACCAATGTGCTGGAAACTTTGTCTGGTTTCATGAAGTGATGAGATTAAATCCATAAGGATATCCTTCGATAAACCTATACCTGTATCAATAATATGGATATGGAAGTGATCTTTTCGTTGAAAAGCTCGAAGTCTCAAATGACATTGGTGGTCTTTATTCTTTATACCATGATAAATAGCGTTTTCAATAAAGGGTTGTAAAAATAATTTAATGACCTTATGGTTTAAGATATTTTCTTCTATTTGAAGATCATAAGTGAACTTATCTTCATAACGAATTTGTAGTAAATGTATATAGCATTCTGTATGATGTAGCTCTTGCTTCAATGTAACTCTCTCTTCTGGTGAAGAAAGGGAGTATCTTAAAATATCTGAAAGATTCTCTAACATGGTAGAAGTATCACTAGGTCCATTGGTTGCATGGATTACTTTCCAATAAATATTTTCCAAAGTATTGTATAGAAAATGTGGATTAATTTGTGATTGGAGAGCTAGAAGTTCCATGGTTTTAAACTTGTACTGTTTCTCTGATAACTGAGTCATAAGATATTTCTGTTCAATAAATGTCTTAAGAATGTTTTCACTTATGTAAGAGTAGACATTCTTATTTTTTGGAGTAAGTGGTGGTAAGGGAGCTTCGTTTTCAGCAGCTTCTATAATAGTCAGCATATTATTGATTAATTTATAATTTTCCTTAGTTTGCTTCAAAGTTATATAAATACTAAAAGCAATAGCAATTGTTGCAGCAATAATTGCTATGATAATGATGTGGATCGGTCCTTTATAAACATCCATAAAAGGAGTTAGAGACACGTAACGCCAGCCATAATTATTAGAATCTATCTTATGTACAACGTAACGTGTGTTGTGCAATTTTGCTGAGAAAAAATCTGTATCATAATCAAGTAGTTCTCCAACTTCTGCATAAGTAAAATCGAAGCCATTATCAAAGATGATTTGTCCATCTGCATCAAAAACAAGTAAGGATTGTTGGTTTGATGTAGCTAATTGTTTTAATTGATTTTCAACATAAACAGGATCTAGATTAAATACAATTATACCTTCATCATCTATTAGGGGGCGATATAGGCTGAACACTTCCATTCCAGGATCAGAAGGAAAAAGCTTAATATTCCTTTTCTCAACCCACATATCTGTAGCATTATACTGTTTTCTATAGGATTCAAGCCAATCTAAATCATAATAGTCTTTCATGGATACTGCTAAAGAACTGGATGAATTAGAGGCAATAAAGAAATCATCAACATCTTTGAAATAAATATAGACAGAGTGAATATAGGGTTTGGCATTGACTGATGCACTAAGGAATCGATTAGCAACATCAAGAAGGTACAGCTCTGTTAGTGATATCAATTGATTATTCAAAGCTGCTTTCATTTCGGAAGAAATTGTAGGATCATAATCATAGATTAACTGGATAGTGTTGATTTCATCGAGGATTAATTCCATGTTTTCTTGAGTTTGGGTTAATATATTATGAGAGTTCTTATAAATACTAGATTCAATATAAGTTTGCATAATATTAATGGTGAAGAAAAGGAATAATGCCAATGTTACCAACTGAGGAATTAAGGTGGTTAACAGTCTTTTAATAAACAATTGTCTTCGAATAGATTTAACTTTTATTGTCATAATTTATACCTTTCATACGAAATTCTCTTGGTGTAATGCCAAAGAATTTTTTAAAACAACGTGTAAAGTTTTTGGGATTATTATATCCCAACAGATCACTGATTTCATAAGTTTTATAGCGATAGTCTACCAGTAACTCAGCAGCTTTTTCCATCCTCTTGTTGAGTAAGAAAGTGGAGAAAGTGAGACTGGTTTGTTGACTATAGAGTTTACTTAAATAATGGGTGCTCATATGAACCTTTTCAGCTGCTTTTTCTAAGTTGGCATTGGCTAAATCACTAAGAATATAATCATTAACCTCATGAATGATGTTATCATAATAAGTAGAAGGTGTTTCCTGACGTTCAATAGCTTTTTCATCTAATTCCTGTCTTAACTCATCAAATGTTATAAGAAGTTCATTATACTTGGTTGGTTTTACAATATATCGTTTTACACCAAAACGTAATGCGTCTTTGGCGTAATTAAAATCTTCATAAGCGCTGAGAAAAACCATGGTGATATTGGGCATGTTTTTATATACATATTCGGCAAGTTGTATACCATTCATGATCGGCATCCTAATATCGCATAAGATGAGTTGTATATCTGTTGTATCTAGATTAAGGTAATTAATAGCTTCAAGACCATTCTCAAATGTATCAATGACATGAAAGCCAACTTGTTGCCAAGGGAAGGATTTAGATAGACCTTTCCTAATCTGAGGTTCGTCATCTACGATAATCATATTATACATGCTATTTCCTCCAGTCCACATTATGAAAGATTTTTATATTTATATCTAGTTCTATTTCTCATTCAATATTATAATATAAACTGGCCTATCCGTCATGAAAATTGGTGATGGAAATAATGAAAGACCGATAATACCATCTAATGATACCTTTTTCTTTAGTGTAAACATGGTATGATACTTTATGATACCACAGGTTACTATAAAAACAATCAATCATTTGATAAGATATATTTGTTCTTAGATAACTTAAGAAAATAATGAGGAGGGAATGTTTTGAATAAAGTTATTGCGTTACTTCTAACGATGACGTTAGTAATAGGGGTTTTTGCTGGTTGTCAGAGTGAAAAGCCTACAGATACAAACAGTAATGATACGAAAGTCGAAGAGAAGGAGACAACTAAAGAAGACCCAAAAGAAGAAACTAAAGAGGAAGAAGCTATAACTCTACGCTATATGTGGTGGGGTGGGGATTCAAGACATGAAGCTACAATCGAAGCTGTCAAAAAGTATGAAGAACTCAATCCAAATATCAATATTAAACCTGAATACATGGGGTATTCTGGTTACTATGAAAAACTTGTTACTCAACTAGCTGGAGGTACAGCTGCTGACGTTATGCAAGTGAACGTACCTTGGTTAATCGATATTATGAGAGGTGGCGATTTACTCGTTGATCTTCATAATCAAGATGTTGTGGATTTACAACATTATGACAACACATTCTTATCAGAATTCTGTGAATATGATGGTCAACTTGTTGGTGTACCCAATGGACTAAATGCTATGTGTATGATTGCTAACAAGAGCTTTTTTGAAGAATTAGGTGTAGAGTATGATCGGAAATGGACCTGGGATGAGTTATTAACAGTAGGTGAGCAAATACATAAAGAGAATACTGATAAATATCTTTTAAATCAAGAAATAAATCAAATGTTCCAATTTGTCGTAAAAGCATATATCTATCAATTAACTGGCAACGAATTAATTTTAGATGATAAAAGTCTAGGATTTACAGAAGAAGATTTGATAAAGACCTTTGATTATGTGCAACAATTATATGCAAAAGGGGTTATTCAGCCAGCAAATGAAACCATTCTTTATGTAGCCAATGAGAACCCTACATGGATCGATGGAAATATTGGATTGCAAGTAGAGTGGCCTGCAACATTATATCGTTATATGTATGACAATACTGATTTAGACATTATTTCTCTACCTGTGCAGGAAGATGGACAAACTGAAGCAGTGGTCATGAAAGCTACGATGTTAACAAGTGTTAATAATAATTCAGAGCACAAAAATGAAGCTTTAGAGTTCTTGAATTGGTTAATGAATGATCAGGAATCAATTCAAATACTAAAAGATGTTCGCGGTGTTCCAGCATCATCAAATGCACAACAGCTTTTAGTTGAAAGTGATATGCTTAATCCTTTAATGGTTAAAGCAATTGACAATGGTCTTGCGAACCCATTTACTTCAGAGTCTGGATTTACAAATAGTTCAGATGTTAAGACTATCTTTAATGAAGCTATTGAACTATTAGCTTATAATGAAACAACACCTGAAGAAGCTGCAAAAGAAGTTATCTTAAGACTTAATGAGTATTTAAATTAGATAAAAAGGTCTCGGCTTCAATACGCAGCCGAGACTTTTTAGGAGGATTGACTTTGAAAGGGAAAAAATATGAAAAGAGACAGTGGGTTGGATTATTGTTTGTAGCACCCTTCATAATTGGGTTTTTAGTTTTTAAACTGTATCCCTTTGTGATGTCATTCAATTATTCATTCACAGAGTTTGACTTATTTGCTGGAGCTCAATATGTAGGCCTAGAAAATTACATTAAAATATTTACAAATGATCGGGATTTTTATAATTCACTTAATGTAACATTTATTTATACATTGATTTCAGTACCTTTGAAGATTGCTTTTGCATTATTTATAGCTGGTGTATTAACGACTAAAATAAGAGGTATTAATCTTTTTAGAACCATTTATTATTTACCATCCGTATTAGGAGGTAGTATAGCTGTATCAATCCTGTGGAAGTTTCTATTTGTAAAGGATGGTTTAATAAATGAATTGCTGGCAGTAATCCATCTAGGACCCATAGATTGGCTAGGATCACCGGACATAGCTCTATATACGATAAGTATGTTGACAGTATGGCAGTTTGGATCTTCCATGGTACTATTTTTAGCAGGTCTTAAGAATGTACCAGTAGATTTGTATGAAGCAGCTAGAGTAGATGGTGCTGGCAAAGTTAGGGTTTTCTTTAAAATAACCTTACCAATGATCTCACCAATTATCTTATTCAATCTTGTAATGCAGTCTATAAATGCCTTACAACAGTTTACAGCAGCCTTTGTTATTACTAATGGTGGACCCTTAAAGTCTACATATCTTTATGGAATGATGTTGTATCAACAAGCCTTCGAGTACTTAAATATGGGTTATGCTTCTGCACTATCCTGGATTTTATTTATTATCATCGTTGGGTTAACTGCTATCATCTTTAAATCCTCAAGTTACTGGACTTATTATGAAGATGGAGGTGAGTTTTAATGAAGAGTAAAAGAGTTCTAACATATTTGTTTTTAATAGCTTTAGGTATTATTATGGTTTATCCTTTATTATTCATGTTCTTTGCACCATTCAAAAGTAATGATGAGATACTAACATCCATTTCATTGTTACCTGAATCATTCTCTGAATTAGGACTTAGTGCCTATATTAACGGCTGGAAAGCTGCAGGCGATGAAACTTTTGGGGTCTTTTTCAAGAACTCATTTATGATGGTCGTACCTACGGTAATCTTTACAGTCTTATCAAGTAGTTTAGTGGCTTATGGGTTTGCGAGATTTAAATTCCCATTTAAAAGAATATTATTTACATTGATGATTTCTGCTATCATGCTACCTAAGACAGTTATCATTATCCCCAGCTATTTACTATTCAAAGATTTTGGGTGGCTAGACACTTATTTACCTTTTATTGTACCTGCATTGTTTGCATGTAACTCCTATTTTATTTTTCTATTTGTCCAATTTTTTAGAGGATTACCTAAGGAGTTAGATGAAGCAGCAATTATTGATGGATGTAATGTTTTTCGTGTTTATACTAAAATTATCTTGCCATTAAGTAAACCAGCTATGATGTCAGCAGGTATCTTTAGTTTCATATGGACTTATAATGATTTCTTTAATTCGTTGATTTACTTAAACAGTGTAAGTAAGTATACAGTCTCTCTTGGGTTAAAAATGAGTATTGATACCCAGGGGGGAACCATAGCATGGAATGAGATAATGGCCATGTCTGTGTTAGCCATTATACCACCGACTATGATTTTCTTTTTAGCTCAGAAGTACTTCGTTGAAGGTATTTCCACATCTGGACTTAAGGGTTAAAAGATTTTTATTGAATAATATAAGAGCTAATTATAATCATTAGGATTCTAATTAGCTCTTACTTATTGACTATGTAGTTAAAATAGATATCATTTACTTGCTATCAAAGTCGATTTCTTTGCTTTCTTTTAAATAATCAGTTAGGAAGTTAATATTCCATCTGAAACAAGGTCCTTTATAATGGTGATATTTGCTTGGTAAGTCACTAGCTTTTAAATTATCTGAATCCTTTAGATTTTCTTTTACTAATGTTATGATTGTTTCAATATACTCAATCTGCTCGCTAATTTGCTCTTTACTACAAATTGGTCCATGGCCTGGGATAAAGTGTTTAATTTCACTATGTAAAAGTGTACGTAGCTCCTTTATTAATTTGATTGGGTCTCCTGCACCAAGATAGGGATGTTCGTCAATGAATAATAAATCACCAACAAAGGCAACACTTTTATCTAGAGTTGTAGCTATTATATCCCCATGGGAGTGAGCCGTCGGTATAACCCTTAAATCAATACTGTCTAATGAACCATGAATAGACAAGTTATCTTTAAATGTTACGTTTGGGTTTATAAGTTTACATTCAGGATGATTGAGATTCTTATAGATAATTAAGAAATTATTAGTATCCAAAATGTCGTCACGATTTGTTAAGGTATTTAATTTGTCATCTAAATCTCTTATTTCCTTATCATAAAGATTCTCTTCTAGCTTTATTTCCTCATTGTTCTCAATAAACTTTGGGTATGCAATCTCCGAACTGATGATAGTCGTTTGATCTGGGAATACGCAATTGCCTAAGTAATGATCAATATGGCTGTGACTATTGATAATAATAAAGTTAGTACAGTTCGTAATATTGATAATAGCTTGTTTAAGTTCTTTTGCTGCTTCAATTGAAAGAAAGGTATCAAAAACAACAACCTTGTCTCCTAAGTTAATGAAGCCCGCATTACCCATGCATAAATCATTAGTTTTAATTGCTGCATAAACGTTTTCAGTAACCCTGTATAGATTAAAATAATTAGATGCTAATACATGTTTAAACAATTCTATCAACTCCTTAAATATGGTATCATACCCTTAATATAATTCCATTGATTAGTTTTCGGAATCAAATATTCTAAGCTTAATAAAAACATGATCGTACTGGTTTAGGCATAGAGTGAGTAATATAATCTAGTTAATATATTCTTCATAATATACATAAAACCTCTAAAAATAGTAATAATATTATTAATATTTTTTAGTTAATCAAACTTCTATGCTATGTGATAATCAAGCCATTTTAGGTATCTTTAAAAAAATAAAGTTATTGCCTTTAGAATTGTATAAAAATTTCAAATACATTTACTTTATTATAATTATTGACATACCTTAATGAAACTGATATACTATCATTTGTCAGCAAGCAACAGGATAAGTATCACTCATAAAGGGGTATAGTTCAGTTGGTAGAACGTCGGTCTCCAAAACCGGATGTCGTGGGTTCAAGTCCTACTGCCCCTGTTTGTTTATATGGCCCAGTGGTACAGTTGGTTAGCACGCCGGCCTGTCACGCCGGAGGTCGAGGGTTCGAGTCCCTTCTGGGTCGTTTAATTCTCATCCCAGTGAGAATTAATATATAGTATTTTAAAGCTTAGCTCTCCTAAAATTTCATTGGTTATGAATTCTCATAACATTAAAATAAGGATAACTACACTTTAAAAAGTCTACAATGACATTGATCCTTAAGCGCAACTAATTTTTCTAAGCAGTGTAATAATTACAATTCAAGGAAAATAAGTTTTGCTAAAGGCTAAAAATCATCTTGGGCGCATAGCTCAGCTGGGAGAGCACCTGCCTTACAAGCAGGGGGTCACAGGTTCGAGCCCTGTTGCGCCCACTTTATTATTTAACAAAAGTTAATAATGAACTATATGGCGGAGTAGCTCAGATGGCTAGAGCATACGGTTCATACCCGTAGTGTCGGCGGTTCGATTCCGTCCTCCGCTACTACTTATCCACATTCTGTAATCAGAATGTGGATATTTTTATGTTTAAAAGAAAAATATTCAGATAAATCAATCTATATCTGTGGATAACAATCACTATAGTTTATATTTTAATTGGAAATAGTAAAAAATGTACAAATAGCACAATGATACAATTTCAATCATTTTCTATAGATGTCTCTGGAAATAGGAAGGAATAGGGGATAAGAACGTTCTTATTACCTAGTTCTTTTTAGATATAAAAACAAGAAAATATGAAAATTATAGACATTGTGCATAAAAGATACTTTAAAATAAAAACTATATTGACATATTTATCTAGGTGGTGCTATAATGGGCTAGTAGAAATACCTCAAAAAAAATGTTGATTTGAGTATTTCTACTCTATTTTACATAATAATGAAAACGTTCTCATTAGGGGGTGAGCAATGTCGGTCACAATATTAGATGTTGCAAAGGTTGCAGGTGTCTCTAAAGCAACAGTTTCGAGAGCATTTACTAATCCAGAGAAAGTAAAACCGCAAACTTTACAGAAGATTCTGGAAGTGGCGAAAGAGCTTAATTATTCACCGAATGCAATTGCTAGAGCAATGAAAACAAATCGAACAGGTAATATAGGCTTTATTGTATACGCAGAGCAAAAGCCTATCATTTCAAATCCCTTCTATGCTCTTGTATTAGAAGCGGTTATTGAAACAGCAAATAAGATCGGTTACAGTCTATTTATCTCAACAGATCAAGATATTACTTTACCTACGGGTGAAATCATGTTGCAGAAAAAAGTAGATGGTGTAATTTTGGCAAGTCAGATTGATAGTAAAACAGTACTGACTTTTAGAAAAAATAAGGTTCCAGTGGTATTATTAAATAATTATATGGATCTAGATGGACTACATTGCGTTATTAATGATGAGTATTACGGTGCACATCAAGTAGTAGAGCATCTCGTTAGAAGAGGTCATAAAAGGATAGGTATCCTTTCTGGTCGTTACAATCCTTTTATATGTAACCATCGTTATAATGCCTATGTGGATGTACTAAAAGAAAATGGTATAGAATTGAATTATGATTATGTACATAGTGTGGAACCTAATTTCCAGGATGTATATGCAGCAGTTAAGAACTTACTCATACAAAAGCAAAGACCTACCGCACTCTTTTGTAACAGTGATATGATTGCCATATACGCTATGAAGGCGCTTATAAGAGAAGGTGTAAAAATTCCAGATGATATAGCTGTTGCAGGTTTTGATGATAACTACTACTGTACCGTTGTTGAACCTGAACTTACCTCAGTTCATGTTGATCGTGAAATGATGGGGACAGCAGCAGTTAATATTTTGCACAAACTAATGTGCGGTGAAGAGGTAGAAGAAAAAACAGTCATTACAAAACCGAAACTTATTATAAGAGGCTCTACATAGTAAGAATATTAATAATATTCAAAAAAGATATTTGTAGTTGTGAATAGAATACTTCATGATTATTAATATAATACAATGTGAGGAGATAGGATATTATGAATAAAACACTAAAAAGACTAACAGGATTTGTGTTAGTATGTATCATGATGTTTTCACTAGTTGGATGTGGGGAAAAGACTGAGAAAACTTCAAAAGGAGAAGAATTTCCAACAAAACCAGTAACGATTGTTGTACCATGGGGAGTAGGTGGCGGAGTAGATGTCTTCGCAAGAAAAGTTGCATCTTATGGTGAAAAGTATTTAGGACAACCTGTTATCGTTGAAAACAGAACAGGGGGAGCAGGAACAGTTGCTATGACTTCTTTTGTCGGCGATCCAGATGATGGTTATACTATGATTGCAGCAAATGGTCCATTATTTTCATTAACTCCAAATTTCCAAAAGGTACAATATTCATTAGATGATATTACACCTTTAATTGGTATTCGTACAGTTGCATTTGTGGCATTAACAAATCCAGAGAAGTCTGGTCTAAGCACAATAGAAGATATTAAGGCATATTCAGATGCTGGTAATACAATCAAGTATGCAACAACTGGTGGACCAGGTAATGATGGCTATACAGTTTTAGCAGTTTTATTTGAGAAATTAGGTGTGAATGCAGAAGCAGTACCATTTGATGGTGGACTAGATGCTATAAATGCTTTAGTTGGCGGTCATGTTGATGTAAGTATCGGATCACCTCCAGTATATGCTGAATATGTAAAGTCAGGTCAATTAGTTTCTTTAGGAACGTTTGTACCAGAGACAATTGAAGTAGACGGTCTTGAGCCTCAATTATCTTTTAGAGAGCAAGGTATCGACATGGACTTTACTGGTCTAGATTACTTTGCAGTACGTAGCTCAGTAGATACTGAGAAGCAAGAAGTACTTACTCAATTCATCAAAGATGTTTATGCAGACCCTGAATTCCAAGAATTCATGAAAGAGTTAGACTTACCTCCATTCGAAGCAGGTGCAGATGAATTGTTAGAGATCGTTGCTAAACAAACAGAAGATATGAATGAGTATGTTGAATTAATCAAGTAAAAGAGTAACATTTATCAGAAAGTTGAGGGGTAGTGGGGACTACCCCTTTCTTTAAAAGGAGGCAGGGACATGAAGATTAAATATAATTCAGACATCATTTCTGGTGGACTCTTTGCCATACTTGCAGCTGTCATTTGGTTGCTGATACCTTCTCAGATACAGACCATGGAAACGACAGCTGTAACGGCGCAGACAATACCCCGTATCGTCATTGGCGGTATGTTCATTTTTTCACTTGTTTTATTATTACAAGGTCTTTTTATGACGCCAAAGAAAAGTGTTTACATTGATAAGGCATTCTTTCAATCTGAAAAATTCAAAAAGGAAATGAAGTCCATTTTATTTGCTGCTATATTAATCGTCTTTTGTTTTTTAATTAGTACAATCGGATTTATAATATCTTCCTTACTCTTAGTAGTAGCAATTTTAGTTTTTTATGGCGCAAGAAAGTGGTATTATTATGCTATATCTATGTCAACAGTGGCTTTAGTTTACTTTATTTTTAAGATCGTTTTATCTGTAAATTTACCATAAGGGGGGATTAATATGGAGAATTTCTTAGGAGGATTACAAGAACTAATGACTTGGGGAACCTTTATTATTATCCCCGTAGGTTTGATGTTGGGTATTATCGTAGGATCAATACCTGGTCTTACTTCAGATTTAGGAATTATTTTGTGTATTCCATTGACATATGGCTTAGATCCTATTCCGGCTATGTTAATGCTATTAGCTATATATTGTGGTGGTACATACGGCGGTTCCATAACAGCGATTCTAATAAATACACCCGGAACATCGGCTAATGCAGCAACTTTGTTCGATGGTTACCCCATGACTCAAAAAGGTCAAGCTTATAAAGCATTGTCAATGGCAATTATAGCATCAACTATTGGTGGTATATTTAGTGCACTTCTTTTACTTTTTGCAGCGCCACAGATTGCAAAAGTAACATTACTTTTTGGACCACCTGAGTATTTAGCTTTAGCTGTATTTGGTTTATCCATTATTGCAGGTGTTTCTAATGATAATATTTTTAAGGGGCTTATAGGTGCCTGCCTTGGTATATTTGTAAGTAGCATCGGAATGGACAAATTAAGTGGAACCATGCGTTTTACCTTTGATAATTATAATCTATTTAAGGGGATACCTTTAATTATTGCTTTAATTGGTCTCTTTGCAATATCTGAGATTATGATGAAGTCTCAGTATAACCCAAAGACTGATGCAGCTAGTCTGAAAAGTTTCAGTATTGATAAACAAAAAATCACCAAAGAAGAATTCAAACGTTGCATTAAGCCTATTTCCATTGGTTCATTAATAGGTTCAATTATTGGTGCTACACCTGGTACTGGTGGTGGCCTAGCAGCCTTTGTCAGTTACGATCAAGTGAAACGCCATTCAAAACATCCAGAGACATTTGGTAAAGGTGAGATTGAAGGGGTGGCTGTTACGGAAGCTGCCAATAACGGTGCAACAGGTGCTACAATGATACCTTTATTAACATTAGGTGTACCTGGAGATGGTGCAACTGCTATTTTACTTGGTGCATTAATGGTTCATGGAATGGTACCTGGTCCAACTTTATTTGTTGAGCAAGGTAATATTATGTATGCTATTATGCTTGGATTAATTGTAGTTAATGTATTCATGTACATCATGGGTAAGTACTTTATCCGCTTCTATGCAAAGATTACGAAGATACCATATGAACTGTTAGCAACCATGGTTATTGTCTTTTGTATAGCAGGAGCATATTCGACTAACAATGCCATTTATGATGTATTCATTATCATTGGTTTTGGTATACTGGCATATTTCTTACGTCGAATGAATTTTCAGCTGGTTCCTATTTTACTTGGAATTGTTTTAGGACCGTTAGCCGAAATGAATTTCCGCCGTGCTTTGGTCATGTCTGATGGTAGTTATTCTATCTTTGTTACAAGACCGATCAGTGCATTTTTTATCTTCATTGCTATAGCTTCCTTTGTACTATTCTTCTTTAAAGGAAATAAAGGGAAAAGAAAAAAAGGTGCTCAGAAAGTAGAGAGTAAAGCATAAAGGAATATTAAATGACTATTAAAGGGAGCTTTTCATGCAAAAGCTCCCAAAAAAATTTAAAAAATGTTGACAACACCGAAAAAATTAGGTAAAATGAATAAGCATTCTTAAAAAAAGCAAACAAACATAGGGGTATAGTTCAGTTGGTAGAACGTCGGTCTCCAAAACCGGATGTCGTGGGTTCAAGTCCTACTGCCCCTGTTATAGACTTTAAAAAGTCTACAATGACATTGATCCTTAAGCGCAACTAATTTTTCTAAGCTGTGTAGATAATTACAAAGCAAGCAAAATAAGTTTTGCTAAAGGCAAAAAGTCATCTTGGGCGCATAGCTCAGCTGGGAGAGCACCTGCCTTACAAGCAGGGGGTCACAGGTTCGAGCCCTGTTGCGCCCATTTAATAATTCTAATAGCTTGAATAAAAGTTAATATGGCGGAGTAGCTCAGATGGCTAGAGCATACGGTTCATACCCGTAGTGTCGGCGGTTCAATTCCGTCCTCCGCTATTTAAAATCCACATGAATAATTCATGTGGATTTTTTGAGCTGAACATTTTCTTTTATTATATACGTTGTTATTACATTAAGAATACCTATCCCTTATAGTTTACTATTAACGGATTGAACCTTTTGTTCCATAGTAGCATGTTGATCACGTCTATCATCAATTTTAATATTGGTCATAACTCTTGAAGCGCCTGCTGCAAAAGGAACTTCATGCATATCATTAATGCAACTCATGATTTCTACAAGATCGCCTTCAATAATTGTACCCATTGGTGTTAGTTGATAGTTAAGATTAGAATTCTTTAATCGTTCATGGCATTTAGCAACATATGAACTCAGAGATGTACTAGCTGTACCAAGAGGTACAATGCTTATTTCAACGATAGCCATTCATAACAACTCCTTGCGTTTGATTATCTTTTAAGTTGATTATAGAGGATTTTTTATAGTAGAGCAAGGCTTAGAAAACAACTGCAATTAGTATATTTTTAACTATATATGATGACTCTATAAGAAAGTGATAATTTACGGCAGGACTCAATCCATGTTATAAAGTCATTGAAAGATCTTATATTAGGATATAAGTTTATTCATTATATCGCGTTACATATTCATCGGTTGGATATGGCAGGAAAGGAGTCGTGTTATGCAAATTTTATTTGATAATTATTATTATAAAGAAGATGTGAATACTACGTTTACATATGACTTTGAAGTTCCTAAAGGTGCAGAACGTATTGAAGTCTTTATTGAAGTTGAACAACCTCCTAAACCAAACCATGGGCGTCCAGACTTAGTTGGAGTTGGACTTAAACATAAGGAGAAGTTAAGAGCCTGGAATTGTACTCATAGAAAGTATTTAATGCTTACAGAGGAGTTTGGTACTCCAGGTACTTTACCTGGAGAGATTGAAGAAGGAAAATGGCAACTTGTTGTCTTTCCACGAACTAAAAATGAAATACAAAGGGTACGGGTTGTTGCCAAG
The DNA here is from genome assembly GCF_002964605.1 of Vallitalea okinawensis. Taxonomy (NCBI): domain Bacteria; kingdom Bacillati; phylum Bacillota; class Clostridia; order Lachnospirales; family Vallitaleaceae; genus Vallitalea; species Vallitalea okinawensis. The sequence goes on along the minus strand of NZ_PQDH01000001.1, from coordinate 668,283 downwards.
GTTGTTATTACTTTAAAACACTATCGTTTTGTTGCAGGGGATACCCATATGCACACGGTACATAGTGATGGACGTTTATCCATACCAGAAACCATACAAAGTGCTAAAGAGGTTGGATTAGAATTTATCTTTATCACGGACCATAATATTGCCAGTGCTAACCAATCCTTACCATGTGATCAAGAGATTCTCGTTGCACCAGGAGTTGAATATGGACTTGAGGCTGGGCACGTTGGCATGTTAGGAGTAGCAACCCCTATAGAAGATTTCACTTGGGACCCTCAATGGGAATGTTATGAGTGGCATTTAAAAGAAGCAAAGGAAAAAGGGTGTGGCATAGGGATTAATCATCCCTTTTGTAATGACTCACCATGGTTAAAGGATTTTGAACAACCTGTGGATTGGATAGAAATTTGGAATGGTATGTGGCGACCTGTAAATGAAAAAGCTGTACAATGGTGGCATCAACAATTGTTACAAGGTAAGAAAATACCTGTAGTTGGTGGCAGTGATTGTCATGGACCGGGCATTTTTCGGGGGCATGGCATACCAACGACTCATCTCTATACCCAACAACTAACGACAGAAAGCTTAGTAGAAGCTATGAAAAATGGCAAGGTTTACATAACCCTTAATAATCAGTGTCCCAAATTAAATCTTTATACTGAACATAATGTTTTGGGAGATACTACTTTAGATAGAGAAGTACATATAGAATTAATGAATCTTAATATAGGAGATGTACTTCATGTCATAACCAATGAAAATGAAGAAATTATTCTATTAGAAGATAGAGCATATTGTAAAAAAGTCATTATCCAGAATGAAAAGTTTGTTAGGATTGAAGTCAAACGCTTATTAGAGTTTAATGAAGATGGGTTTGATTGTGAAGGATGGGTAACCATTTTATTAAGTAATCCAATTTACTTTGCAGGAGGTAATGGGAATGAGTAATAAGAGGAATAAAAATAACAATACACAGATACTAAGAATGCATGATATTGAGGTAATTCTCATACATCCTAAAGTAAAGGGAGATATAATAAGTTTAATCGCGTCATTAAAAGAATTGGATTTTTATGTTGAACTATTGAATGAAAAGGTTGGAATAAGAAGTTTAATGGAAAGCATTTTAAAGAAGTGGCATCTTAAAATAGACCAAATAGCAATATTAACCATGGACTACGATGAGTTATTACTAGCAAAAGAATTAGGACTAGGATATCGAATATATATACCATCAAATGAAGACGATTATAAGGTTTTAAAAGAAGCACATATCCTTATAAATACCTGTGAACAGCTGGTTTTCAGTAAATAAGGTCAATCCTGTAGCCAAATGGCAATTCTCATGGTTTACAGCTCATCCTTATAACGGTTATAATAAAAAGTAACTTGAGAGAGGGAGAGGGATTGGGTGTGAGGAAAAGATTCTTGTTACTTGGAATTGGCTTATTATTGATTATATTGACTGGATGCAATGAGAAACCTCTCAATAATAATGAATCAAAAAATCCTCTAATAGAAGGAGAAGAGGAGATTAATAGCCAAAAAAGACCTGTAGAGATATTAACTGCTGTAACAGGAGGAAAAGATTTTGAAGAAAATGAATTGTGGGAGCAAGAAGTTGAGAGGCTTTCTGGTATAGCCATTAACATACGTAAAATTTCAGGATCCAGTTATAATGCTAAAGTAACAACTACAGTTGCAGCAGGTGAAAATGTAGATCTCATTTATATGAACACGGATATATTTGAATCTCTGTATCAGCTTCATTTGTTTATGCCATTAACTGAGCAAATAATGAACTCATCTGTATTAGGTGATTTCTCTCTTATACCATTAGAGGAATGGAATCGAATACGAGCTGATGATGGTGAAATATATGCCGTCTTTAACAAATATGAAGGTGGGCGATTACCACTGATCCGTTGGGATTGGTTGGAGAATTTAGGATTAGAAGCTCCACAAAATATGGAAGAATACTATCAAGTGTTAAAGGCTTTCACATATGATGATCCAGATGGCAATGGTATAGATGATACCTACGGCATCACATCTAAGAATATCTATGATATTCAACCATTTATGGGTTCTGCTGGATTGGTAGATGGCTATGCAAAAGAAGAAGATGGTGATTGGTATATACCCTATGCAACCCAAGAGGCTATTCCGGTATATGAATGGTTAGCCAAGCTGTATAAAGAAGGTATTTATGATCCCAATTTTGCTACTAATAGTAGTTCTAATTGTAGAGAAGCGGTATTAACTGGACGGGTGGGCTTGTTTGTCTATTGGGATAATTGGACTGGTATATTTAATCAAAAAGCTATATCAACAAATCCAGATACTCCTTTTGAAATTCGTGGTATCCAACCGCCAGTTGGGCAAAATGGAGAAGCCAGCCTAACAAAAGGACAAGATGGTCTTTGGGTTATTCCTACATACAGTGAAGAGAAGGAAAGTGCATTTAAGTTTTTGGAATTTCTGCATACTTATGAAGGGACGATAGTCTGTACATTAGGTATAGAGGGGTATGATTACGAAAAAAAGGATGGACAATATATTCTTACTGATATTGGAAGAAGTCATGCCATGGATCATGGGATCGTTCAACCTAAATCACAAAAATGGACATTACCTATTGATGCACCAAAAAATTATCTGCAAAGTAAAGAGATTATCTTAAGCTATGGAAAAAATGAGGTTATTCGATCAACCAGTAAAGCAGCAGAAGAGATTGTTACTAAATACGCTGTCAAAGCTATTCTTGGTAGCATCAGTAGTGAAGAAGCAGTTCAGGCTATGCAAGAAGAATTGGCGTTAAGAGGTTATATTGATTAATACATGTTATATAGCCCCCAGTATTCCATCAAGGAGCACTGGGGGCTTTTACTTATAATTTTCGACGATATTCTCCTGGTGTCATTCCTTCGTATTTTTTGAAATAGCGATTAAAACTTTGATCATTGTTGTAACCTACTAAAAAAGAAATCTCTTTGATGGTATGGGTCCTTTGTTGGAGTAGTTCTTTAGCTTTTTTTATACGATATTTGTTTAAGTACTCGATATAAGTCAATCCGGTTTGCTCTTTGATTTGCTTTCTTAAATATGAATAACTAATGTTCATCTCTGTGGATAAAACTGTCAAATCAAGATTATGATCATTATAATTATCTTTGATGTATTGAAGTGAACGATCAATAATACTTAAATTCTTACCTTGGTCTTCTTGAATCAAGATGATCTTTAAATAGAGATCCATCAATACCTTTTTTAACGCTATCAAACTTTCCTGTTCAGAGACTAACTTGTACATGGATGAATGATCATCACCTAAAACCCTTGAAAACCTTAAAAGGTGTATCGATAAGTAATTATAAGTCCGTGTAATTAATGGAGAAAGTATTGTCATAACGTAATCATTTGTTACATCGCCTTTCTCTTTAATAGAAGCAAATAATTGGTCAAGGCAGGATTCTATTTCTTCTAAATGATTGAGCTCAAGTTGGTTGATTACCCTAACGAAAAGCTCTTCATAAGAGTTTTCGGGGTGAATAGCTGGATTGAGTAAGTGGCTATAAATAATACTTTCTTTACCATATGAAATACGATAATCCAATGTGGATAAGGCATTTAGATAGCCATCTCTTAAATCAGGTATACCATTGATAAGGGGGCTGACACCAAAAGAAATAGTACGGTTAAACTGCTCTGATATCATACTTTGAGCAGCTTTTAGTATATTATCCATATAGACACCCTCTAGTTGAGTAGCATCACCATTTACTAAAAACACAATTTTATCTTGCTCTAGCATAGCACCTTTACTCAGAAATACTTCGTTAAAGAGTGTTTCAATCTGTCGTAGAAATAATTGTTTGAAGTAAAATTGTTCTTTATAACTATGTTTTGCAATGAATTCATCATAAGAATCAATCGATAGTAATACACAGAGGAAAAACTGCTCTGATTGAAAGAGGGAAGTTGTATCTGTCTTTCCTTTGATTAATTGAAGAACTTTTGCTTCATATATGTTCTCTTGTTGATTATTCAGTTGTTCCTTAATGGCTTTATCATCTTCAATAATCTTATTAACCACGTTTTTAATATAATCTAATTCATTTCCTCTGGAATCTATAGTTGGTATGGGATAGGTTGTCAGGTTATTCAAGGTATTCTTAATGGGAACATACAGTTTATTTGATATTCCAAAAGATAAGATCAGGCCACCTAATAAAATAACCGTAGAAACCACTAATACAGTGATCTGGTACTGCACAATAGTTGCCATAACATCGTTTATAGGTGTTATGGTGGTTAGAACCATCCTTCTTCTATCATAATAGGTGGAGTTAATTAAAAATTTATCTTGTTCATGTGTATAAGTTAGCATGTCTTTAGGGTAATTCGCCTCTTCTAAAAAAGCGTGGATACCTACAATGAAAGCATCTGGATCATTTGTCCATTCTTTCATATCGTTGCTTGCAATAAGACTGCCATTCATATCCATCAAAAACACAAAGTCTTCTGTAAGGGGGATCAATTGCTTCTCATAGATATTAAAAATAATGATTCCTTTAGTTTGTATAGAACCCGTATCCATGGGATAAGCCATTGTTACCACGGGTGAGCTGATGTCCCGATCGATATCAACGTAGGAGTGATTATTATCAATAGGTTGTCTTGATGGTAATATGGTTAATTGAGTAATGTCTTCTAAGCTATCAACCCAAGAGGTATCAAAAAACTCATCTATCGATACACTTTCACCACCTGAAGTAATGATATAGTCGGCTGTTGGATTATACAGATAAACGGAATGAATATAGTCCTCTGTTGCTTCTAATTGGGTACAGTAAAACCTAAAATCCATTAAGTGCTCTATATATTCTATTGATCTTTGCTGACCAGAATTCTGCATGACCATCATATCTTCAATTATCGGATCAATGGACAAGGCTAGAAGATTTTTTGTTGATTTCTCTAATATTTTATCCACATCTTTTTGGAGTAAATTTAAATGTTTAGTGGTGGACTCATATATTTTTTGCTTCATAACATCTGAAATGTTGTAATGGTAGAAAAAAGTATATATGGATGTTGGAACTACTAGGAATAGAATCAAACACAAAAATAGTTGTTTAAACAATATGCCCTTCTTCTTCATGTTAATCCCCCTAAAACTTATTCATTTTGTTCAATAACATTTTAACTGATTATAGTTTGTAAACAAGCTATGTTTTATTTTAACATAATCCATAGTCAAATAGACCATGACTTTGACTCATTACATTAACTTTTGGTTTTGAACCTTTAAAGAAGGAGTTTGCCGAAGGCTACTCTTTATCTTTCAGATGATTAATCCCATAATAATGCATGAGAGGACCACGTAGGACTCTTGCTGTGATCACAGAAAATGAAAAGAGAATGAGGAGGATAATCATGGGAGGTTATATGAAGAAATTTTTAGCTCTATGTATGGTTACTATACTTACATTAGGAATAGTAGGATGTGGAGCAGATGAAGCAGCAAAATCAGAGAATGAAGGAAAACAAGAAAACAAACAGACGGCAGAAGGTACAAAAAATGAATCAGAAGAAGTAAAAGAAGAACCAAAGCAGGAGAGACCTGTTAAAATGCTTACAGCTGTAGTTGGTGGTAATGACCCAGATGAGATGGAACTTTGGAATCAAGAAGCTGAAAGATTATCTGGTATTCAATTGGAAGCGGTTCGTGTAGCTGGTGATGAATACGATACGAAGATAACAACAACATTAGCTGCTGGTGAAGAAATCGATATTCTTTATATGAATACCGATATATTTGAAAAATTATTACCTCTTAACGCATTTGAACCTTTAACAAGCCGCATTGAAGAGTCTGAAGTTTTAGGTAATCCGGAAATAATTGATCCAAAAGAATGGGAGCGTATTCGTCGTGATGATGGTGAAATTTATGCTGTTTTCAATAAATATGAAGGTGGACGCTTACCATTAGTTCGAAAAGATTGGTTAGATCAATTAGGATTGGATGAACCTCAGGACTTAGACGGATATTATGACATGCTAAGAGCATTTACGTTCAACGATCCTGATGGTAATGGGCAAGATGATACTTATGGATTTACATTGAAAAAAACCTATGATATCCAGCCTTTCATGGGAACAAAAGGCCTAGTGGATGGTTATGATGTAGATGAAAATGGTCAGCTGTTTGTTCCATATGCAACAGAGGAGGCCATTGAGGTTTACGATTGGTTAGCAAGATTATATGCTGAAGGTATTATGGATCCTAACTTCCCAACAAATGGTAGTTCGGACTGTAGAGAAATGATATTAACAGGACGTGCTGGTTTAATGGTTTACTGGGATAACTGGACTGGTTTATTCAATGATAAGGCATTAGCAGAAGATCCTAATACATCTTTCGAAATATATGGTTTAGAGCCTCCTAAAGGAGCAAATGGTGAAGGAAGTATAACAACTGGTCAAGATGGGCTATTCACTCTATTAAACTACAGTGATAATAAAGATTGGGCTTTTAAATTCTTAGAGTTCTATCATACTTATGAAGGAAATATTCTAAGTACTTTAGGTATAGAAGGTCATGATTATACTGTTGAAGATGGTAAGTACGTATTAACAGAGATTGGTGAACAACATAGTATGGACCATGGTGTTGTAGTAGCAAAATCTTCACAATGGGTTAACCCAGTGAAGATCCCTAAAAATTATGAACAATCTAGAGACGTAGTATTAAATTACGGTCAACCAGAACTGATTAATGCAAACAGTAAAGCAGCTGAAGAAATCGTTGATAAATTTATCATTAAAGCTATTCTAGGTGAAATTACAGGAGAAGAAGCTGTTGCTAGTATGCAAAAAGAACTAAAGGGAAAAGGACTTATTGATTAGATAAACAGGGTGGCGATAGCCACCCTTACTAGGAGGTGATGGAATGACTCACATAGATTTAAAAGTAAAAGAATCTAAGAAGATATCTTTTTGGGGTTCCGTAATTAGTGATTTTAAACGCAATCAAAGTATTTATGCCTTATTAATACCCGCTTTCATATTTTGTATTCTATTTTATTATTATCCACTATTCAGGGGCTTTATCATCAGTATTCAAGATTATGCTTTGATTGGGGAGAGTTCTTGGGCAGGGTTAACCCACTATAAAGAAATTTTAACAGACATGGATTTTTGGAGATCTTTAAAGAATACTTTAGTTATTGGTGGAGGAAACTTGTTTTTTGGTTTTATTATTCAAGTTCTTTTAGCATTACTCCTTAATGAAGTCATGCAAAATAAGTTAAAACGCTTTGTTCAAACAATTATCTATACTCCAAATCTATTTTCTTGGGTAGCCATTAGTGGTATCTTTATCAGTATATTGGCTCCTGATATCGGTATGGTCAACATGGCTTTAAAACAAATGGGATTAGACACCATCAATTTCATGACAAGTGAAAAATGGATCACAGCCATATTTTGGTTTCTAAATACCTGGAAGACAGCAGGATACGGTTGTATCATTTATTTAGCTGCGTTAACGAATATTGATCCTTGTTTATACGAGGCGGCGAGAATTGATGGAGCGGGGCGACTAAAGCAAGTTTTGCATATCACCATACCGGGATTATATCCAACAATGAAGGTCGTATTAATGCTTAACTTAATTGCATCCTTACGTATGTTTAGTCAATCCTTTATTTTAACGAACCCATCTGTTGTTGATAAAACAGAAGTTGTCATGACTTATACCTATAAATTAGGTTTACAAAACTTTAGGATGGACTATGCATCAGCTGTAGCTGTGGTCATGCTTGGTATTATCGGTGTATTAACATTGTTTTATCAATTCGTAGTCAAAAAGACTGAAAGATAGGAGGAAGAGAGATGAACATACAATCACAAATTGATCGAACCAAAGGGCGTCAAATTTTTGAGATAGTCAATATCTTGTTTTTATTTTTAGTGGTTGCTTCAATGGTTATTCCTTTACTGAATACATTTGCTCTATCTTTCTCATCTGATATGGGATCAATGAGTCCTACCATTGTATTATGGCCTAAGGAATTCAGTATAGAGGGTTACGTAACCTTATTTGAGCAAGTGAAGATCGCAAAACCCATTATTAACAATATCGTTGTTACTATAGCAGGTACTTTCCTGCATGTATCTTTATGTACCTTAACAGGATATGCATTGTCCAAAGAAGATTTTGGTGCAAAGCGATTCTTTGTAGCTTTCATACTCATTACCATGATGGTACCCTTACAAAACATAATGATTCCACTGTACTTATTATATAAGCAACTACACTTAATCAATAGTTTATGGGCTATCATCGTAACCAACATGATTACAGGGTATACGGTAATGTTAATGAAAAATTTCTTTGAGAGTATTCCTAAGTCTTTAGGTGAAGCGGCATATATCGATGGAGCCAAAGAATTAGATTTGCTTTTTAGAGTTTATTTACCATTAGCAAAGCCTGGTCTAGCTACAGTAACACTTTTTCAATTCGTTGAAAAATGGAATCACTTCATGGAATCCGTAATTTTCATAAGTGATCCTAAGAAGTATACTCTGCAAGTAGCTTTAAAAGGTCTAGTTGTAGATAGCGATGCTTCATCATCAGCAACTTTCATAACAAAGAATGCTCAAATGGCAGGTGTTGTTATCGCCATTATACCTTTATTACTGATATATCCCTTTTTACAAAGATATTTCTTATCCGGTTTGATGTTAGGATCAACAAAGGGTTGATATTCATGAATGTTTCATTGAAGTATAAAAAAACGGATACACTTGCTTACTATCCTTTTCCATTCGAGGTACCAAAAGATACTGAGCGAATAGAAATAATCGTTAGAAATGACTCGAAGATCAATGGTATAGATATATCACTTGAGTCACCTGAAGGATTTCAGGGGTGGAGTGGTGGAACGTTGTCACAGATTATTATTGCTTCTGATTTTGCCTCAGAGGGTTATTTTCCAGGTATTCAGGAAGGACAATGGCAACTACTCATAGGTTTAGCTAAACTATATGAAGACAACAGTATAGAGGCGGAGATTATCTGTCATCAACCTGATACTCGGTGGTTAGCTGGTGATCTACATATGCACAGCATCCATAGTGATGGTATATATACAGTACCTGAAGTAATGAATCATGTTAAAGAAGCTGGATTAGATTTTATGGCACTTACAGATCATAATGCTATGAGCGGTCACCATGAACTTTCACATAATATTGGACTTATTCATATACCTGGAGTAGAGTTAACTTCCTACTATGGTCATGCTAATGTATGGAACATTGAGGAGCCTTTAAAGAATGTCATTTTTAATAATGACGATGAATTGACACGTATTATTAAATCTCTACCTGCTACTGCGATGTTATCTATTAATCATCCTTTTTTTAAAGATACTTGGAAGTTATCTTTAAACCACCCATTTACACATATTGAGGTATGGAATGCTTTTTGGGATCAAGGGAACTACGACTGCATTCAATGGTGGCACGATGTCCTATGTGAAGGGCGAAAGCTTATTGCTGTTGGAGGAAGTGATGCCCATGGTAAGCACCCAGATAAATGGTTTGGTTATCCAACCACACGTGTTAAGTCAGATTCTCTTACAAAAGAAGGTATTCTAGAAGGACTTAGGGAAGGTAAAGTATGCATTTGCTATTCTCCGAAATCACCATATCTGGAATTTATAAAAAATAGTGAAAAGGTAAGTATTCTTATCCACCAATTTTCTCCCTGTAAATTACGTCTATTTACGGATAAAGGGCTCTTAAGTGAAGAAATATTAATGGAATCATCTGTGCATGATTATACTTTTGAAGGATACCGATTTATACGAGGGGAACTTTGGCAACTTGAAGAAAACATACCATTTGCAATCTCCAATCCACTATGGTTTTAGAAGTGGAACTTAAAAGGAAAGCTTTGCCCAGATCTAAACATTTAGAATCTTGACAAAGCTTTTTTTAGCTTATTAGAGTTTATTAGGCTAATCGAGGTTAACTTGATTAATGTCCAAGACACGTATGGAATCCGTTATACTTTTTTCCATGGCTAATTTGCCATACTTATCGACTTGGTTTTTATCCTTTGGTCCATGGGAGAGTGAAGCAGGACCACAGATACAACCACCTTTACAAGCCATACCTTCTATAAAATTACCTTTAAGTTTATTGAAGGTAGCTATCTTCAAGTGTCGATCGCATTCTTTTAGACCGTCACCTAGTACAGGGGTTACTGTCAAGTCTAACTTAAGCTCCTTTGCAGCTTGGGTTACTGCATCGGATAGTCCCCCTGATCTTGCAAAAATACGACCGAAATAGGAAGCGTTATCGAGAAGACCATCTTCGCAATCTTCAACTGCTATCTGATGGGCATCCAATAATGCTTGGAGTTCTTCAAAGGTTAAGACATAGTCCACATCTTCAGCATATTTCTGCTGCTCCATTTTTTTAGCGATACAAGGGCCGATAAAAACAATTTTGGCTCGTGGATCTGTTTTTTTTACCAGTCTTGCAGTTGCTATCATAGGAGAAATAGCAGTGGATATATGATCTTTATAATCAGGATAATTTTTTTCAATATAATCTACAAATGCAGGACAACAGGAACTTGTTAGCCATTCCTTTTCGGGCAGTTCTTTAGCTAAATGCTTTGTTTCATGGAAGGCTACTAAATCAGCACCAAGAGCTACTTCAATAACACTGTGAAAGCCTAGCTTTTTGATACCGGTCACTACTTGGTTTATTCTGGCATAAGTGAATTGACTGGAAATAGCAGGTGCAATTAAAGCGTATACTTTAGCATCTGAATCCTTCTTATTTTTTAATAGGCGTATGACATTGGTAATATAAGATTGATCCATGATAGCACCAAATGGGCACTGAAATACACAAGCACCGCATTGCACACAATGATCTTCATTAATTGAAGCTTTCTTGCTTTCAGAATCATAAGTAATAGCGTTAGCTTCACATGCACGAATACAAGGCCGTTGTACTTCTGCAATAGCATTAAATGGGCAAACTTCAGCACATTTACCACATTCTCGACATTTCAAAGGGTCGATGATAGCTCTTTGACCGACAATAGATATAGCGCCAAAGGGGCATACATCTTTGCATTTATGGGCTAAGCAGCCTCGACATGCTTCTGTTACAGTATAACGATCAACTGGGCATTCATCACAGGCTAAAGGGATGACCTCAATGTGGGTTGGTTGAGTTTGATCCCCTTTCATAGCTAGTTTAATCCGCTCATTGATGATGGCCCTCTCTTTATAGATACAACATCTTGTTTCAGCTTGAGGTCCAGGAATTATTTTTTCAGGAATATCCAATAGATCTTCTTCTAAAGAATCCTGGAGAGTGGAGTGTGCGACTTCTTTAAGTACTTTATACTTGGTATACTGAACGTAATTTTCAAATTTCCGCATACATACCTCCTAAAGATAAGTCACTTGAACTTCTTTACCTAATCCCTGTAAAGTCTTAATGAGTTCTTTGACAATTTGCAGTTTTATATTTAAATTCATAGGTAGGTTCGGATTTTGGTGAGCTGGATTCACAGCTTTACCTACCCATAGATTTAAGTGTGTACAATGATTAATGAGTAAATTTGCTAACTGAGTTGCACCATCATTCCCAGATAAACGATGAGCATCCACATTATTAAAATCTTGTTGACTATAAGTTTTGAGTTTTTCTAAGGCAGCTTTTAAGGTTAATACACCTTCTGTAATAAGGTCGAAACCTTCCATATAAGCCATTGGTGGCACATCCTTGTTATAAGAATCTAAGTCAACAATGATATCCCGCTTCAATTCTCTAGAAGCGATATTAGCAGTAGTCCCTCCGCAGATAACTTTTTTACCCATTGAATTGACCAGGTTATCAACGATCCAATGATCAATTGTTTTATCTGAAGGAGGACCTGTGAAGAGTTCCACTTCTTCTTTATCACGAACTTTAACAGTGACAATGGTTGTATCATCACCAGGGTGATCATCATAGAGATTATTGCATACACTTATAAAGTTTCCAGCTATGGCATTAGCCGTTTTTTCAACATTATTTAGGTCGCGTAGATATTCGTTGACACTGTCCCATTGCCAACCTAAGTTGAGAAGAGCACCAACACCTGCATGAATAGCACCATCACTTATGAGAGAGATCATATCACCTTTTTGAAGTTTAAAATGCCCCTCTTTGATGGTCTTAGTCCCTATATTCTTCTCTTTTCGTTCAATGGGGTAATCAAGACCATTTCGGTAAATCAAAACAGATGGATTATCGTATTCAACGATATAAACTTGACCTGATTCATCAATTTTGATAATGGAAAAGGTAGAGTAAGCCAGTTTTCGTACTTTACATTCAGGGAGGGTTTTGACAATCGTATCAACAGTGGCTTCAATACTAGCACCTTCCTTGAGCATTGTAGCAGCTATTTTAGATGTCATGGTTGCTAATATATTGGCTTTGACGCCACTACCTAATCCATCGGATAAAACAATAATAATGCTATCTTCGTTTTTAATTATTTCAACTTTATCTCCGCACAATTCTTCACCAAATTTATTGATGCTATTTGTAGCAATGTCTACAAAAGAGTTCATTATTTTATGTCACCTTCTTCACCAATAACAATCTGTTGCAATTTCATCAGGGTGATTTTGGTTTCGGCAGTGGTTTCACCTAATAACCCGGCAATTTCTTGGGCCACACGCATCTGCTTATCAATGACGTTTTGTGCAGCTGACAAGGTGTTCTTTTTTAACTTAGCCAGCTCATCATCCCGTTTGACTTGCTCAGTTAAGTTATGAAGGATCACTAAATAACTATTTTGCTCTTCAAGATAAATAATGTTTTCAATACAGACTAAACCGTATTTCAAGTATGAGACTTTTTTCCCTATTATGTGTTCTTTAGTTGACTTTACTAGTTTAAAATCTTCCCCATTAAGGAGCCTGCTTATGGGTTGTCCTTGGATAGTAGTAGAAGTCATAAAAATCTTTTTAGCAGCTGGGTTTAAGTGAATAATATTTAAATCCTTATCAAGCAAAAAGATAATATTTGGAGAATGTTCAAAAATAGTATTCGTTAAACTCTCAGCTTTCTCTCGCATGAAATGGATGCACATTTCCGGATGTGACATGCCTTCAAATACAGCACGGGCTTTTTCGATACAGGTATCGTATCCGCACGCTCCACAATTTAGCTCATCAGCCTTGCTGTATTTACCCATGGAGTGAAGTACTCTCTGAATTTCATCTTCAGATATCTCTGTTTTCGCAATAGGTTTGCTACTAAAAGGACGCTGATAGGTCTGAACACTGTTAGAAAGAGTAAGTGGGTTTTTACTTTTTCTGCGAGTTAGGTTCAATTGACGTACAAAGATTGATGATCCTTTTGCAGACTTAGGAAGTGCCGGTCCGCCTATACAACTTCCTATACATGCGTTAGCCTCTATGAAGGTACCGTTGATCTCACCTTTGCATAGAGAACTGAAAACAGATTTACACCCTTCTAAGCCAGAAACAGATAATGTTTCATAACCTAAGCTATTAATACAATCCTGAAGTCCGACAATGATACCTTCTTCCATGGGGTAAGATTGTCCAACTGATAGATGATTGCTTGCCTTTTCTCTTGATTCTTCCGTAACCACCACATTTTCTTGTTGAATCCAATTTTCAACTTCTTCAAATGTGAGAACAGCATCCAAAGTACCGATCTGTTTATAATAGAATGCTTCTTTTTTCTTTGCAATACAAGGACCAATAAATGTGATGAAAGCATCTTCACCATATTTTTTTCTTAACATTTTACTGTGAATTGCCATTGGCGATTCAATGGGCAGTAAATATTGCAAGAGTTCCGGATAATAAACTTCAATCATTGTAGTAATAGCAGGGCAACACGATGTTATGTAGTTATCAAGTTTATGTTCTTTCATGTATGATGCATATTGTTGACTGACCGTTTCTGCACCAATAGCTGTTTCTTCGATATGGGAAAATCCTAGTGCCTTTAAGCTATTTATTAATGTTTGTGGGTTGTCATAAATAGCTAAGTAGGACGGCGCTATTGAGGCAATCAATTTTTTCTTTTTACGCATGCTTTGAATAACATCTAAATCAGATACCACATTTCGTGCATTCTGTGGACAAACTACAAAGCATTGCCCGCAAGCGATACAGCGATCTTTCATAATGGTGGCTTGATTGTCGATTAACTTGATAGCTTTAACATGGCAATTTTGTATGCACTTATAGCAGTTTTTACAGTTAGCTGATGAAAAGTCCATGATCTGCATTAGTCCAGTCTCCTTAATACTTCTTTATTAAAAAAGTCTTCAACGATATCTGGTGTAACAGAATGAATCTCATCATCTATTTTGACTGAAACTGCTTCTGTGCAATGACCTAAGCAAAAGGCGGCATTGATGGATATGGAGCCATCAAGTTTTTGGGCTTTAACTTGCTCCTGAAAACCATTAATCACATCGTAAGAACCTTTTAAATGACATGCACTGCCGATGCACACATAGATTGTTAACATTATAACCACTCCTTTTAAAAGTGAGATTAGATAGATAAACCAGCATCTATCTTTATATTACTAGCTTGATAAGGAATGACATATATGAGTTTACGAACTCACAACAAGATATTAACATTTTACCTCGCAAAACACAAGTGTTTAATTGTTAAAATATTATCAAAAAAATAATAGATTTTTTGTTACTATTTGTGGCAATACAGTTGAAAATGCATCATTTTAAGGCTTTGAAAATTTATTACAAACTGTAAATAAATACTGGACAAAGTGGTAAAAATAGGTTATAATAATGCTACAAAAGAAGAAGAAGTGGTTATGTTAATAGGGAAATACAGTAGGAATTGCTGTGTTTCCTTTTTTCTTGTTTTAAAATGATTTTGAGTATGATAAAATGATGTCATAAGTAACATAAGAAAAGAGTAATAGTGTTAATACTATTAACAATAGAAGTTAAAGAATAATGGGTGAGCAGATGAAAGATTATAATCGAATAAAAGAACTAGTAAAAATAATTAATGAAGCCAACAAGGCTTATTATCAAGCCAATAAAGAAATAATGACTAATTTTGAATACGACGAGTTATACGATGAGCTTGTCAAATTGGAAGATGAATCGGGTATTGTATTAGCTAATAGTCCAACCAGAAAAGTTGGGTATGAAATATTGAGTTCATTACCTAAATATAAGCATGAGCAAAGAATGTTATCTCTTGATAAAACAAAGGAAACAAGTAAACTAAAGAGTTGGCTTGGAAGTCACGAAGGTATTTTATCATGGAAATTAGACGGATTAACCATCGTTTTAACATATGAGAATGGAGAATTAGTACGTGCAGTCACCCGGGGTAATGGTGAAGTTGGAGAGGTAGTTACCAATAACGCAAAAGTCTTTGAAAATATTCCCCTTAGAATACCTTTTAAAGAATCTCTGATGATTCGTGGTGAAGCGGTTATCAAGTATTCAGATTTCAAGCGCATTAATGAAAAGTTGGACCCTGAGGAGCAATATAAAAATCCAAGAAATCTATGCAGCGGTACTGTTAGACAACTTAACAATGAGATTACAGCAGGGCGGTCTGTTAACTTTTTTGCTTTTACGGTTGTCCAATCTATAGGAAAAGAGTTTGACGATCTTAAAGTTAATCAGTTGAAATGGTTAAATCAACTAGGTTTTGATACTGTAGAATATGAAATTGTTACAAGCGAGTCAGTAGAAGAGGTTGTTAACGGATTTGCTGATATAATTGTGGATAATGATTTTGCATCCGATGGACTTGTTTTAACCTTTAACGAAATAGCTTATTCTGAAAGCTTAGGCTCAACATCAAAATTCCCAAGGCATTCCATTGCATATAAATGGAGCGATGAACTCAAAGAAACGAATTTAAGAGAGATCAAGTGGAATACTTCTCGTACAGGTCTTATTAACCCTATCGCAATTTTTGATCCTGTTGAGTTAGAAGGAACAACTGTATCAAGAGCAAGCCTTCATAATGTGAGCATATTAGAAGCGTTGGAGCTTGGTAAAGGTGATACGATTACTGTTTACAAAGCTAATATGATCATACCTCAAGTGGGAGAGAACTTAACCAAGAGCGGTATTGATAAGTTACCTGAGAATTGTCCAGCTTGTGGTGGCGATACAGAAGTCAAAGTCATCAACAGTGTCAAAGAGCTGTTCTGTACAAACCCAAACTGTAGTGCAAAACTTTTAAAAGCATTTAGTCATTTTGTTGGTAGAGATGCTATGAATATCGAAGGTCTATCCGAAGCTACCCTAGATAAATTCATTGACAAGGAATTTATTAAGAACTTTGGTGATTTGTATCGATTAGAAAAGTATGAAACTGAGATTATTGAAATGGAAGGCTTCGGTAGAAAGTCCTACGACAATCTCATGAAGTCCATAGAGAAATCCAAAACCATGGAGTTGGCAAATTTCATTTATGCACTAGGGATTCAAAATGTGGGTTTATCCAATGCTAGATTACTGTGCAAGAATTATAAAAATGATTTTAATATAATTAGACAAGCTACAGTAGATGAATTAATAGAAATTGAGGGTTATGGAGGAATTATTGCGGCATCTATTTCTAATTACTTTATGAATGAACATAACGAGATGATTATCGATGATTTATTAAATTATATTCAATTTAATGTTTATGAAGAAAATACAAATGAACAGAAGTTAGAAGGTAAGACTTTTGTCATAACTGGCAGTGTTGAACACTTTAAAAACCGTAAAGAATTGAAAGCAAAAATTGAAGAGTTAGGCGGCAAAGTGACTGGTAGTGTAAGTAAGAACACAGACTATCTTCTTAATAATGATAATGAGTCAACATCCAGTAAGAATAAAAAAGCTAAAGAATTAGGTGTACCGATTATAACTGAAGAAGATTTTTTAGGAATAATATAGACAGAACCTCGAATCATATGTATGATTCGAGGTTTTTTGGACATAGAATATATTGGTGAATAAATAAGTTTATGGTATAATTATATGAAAATGTATTTTGAGTATGGTGGGGGTACATATATAATGAAAAGAATACTTACAATGATTTTTATAATGTCTCTATTAACAAATCTTATTCAGCTTGAAGCTGCAGAAAAATACCCGACTAGATATGATCTTCGAGAGCAAGATAGAATGACACCTGTAAAGGAACAAGGTGAGTTGGGAAGCTGTTGGGCTTTGGCTACTACAGCTGCGCTAGAATCAACACTTTTGACCCAAGAAGGTAAAATTTATGATTTATCGGAAAATAACATGGTCACACAACTTAGTGATTACTATAGCGAAAGTTTCCATAGAAATGCAGGTGATGGTGGAGACGACAATATGGCTGTTGGCTATTTAGCTAGCTGGAGAGGCCCTGTTCTTGAAACAGATGATCCTTATGCAGTCAATGGAAGAGAAAAGAATATAGTTTATCGAACTGGAATGGACCCAGTTAAACATGTTCAAGAGGCCTTGTTTTTGCCACAACGTAAAGATCCATTAGATAATGAATTGATTAAAGACTATGTCATCAATTATGGTGGCATATTTATGACTATGTGGAAGGGGACACCTTCTACATATGGAGAGTTCTATCATGAAGACCATTTTGCATGGTACTATCCTTATGATTATATGAATGACAAAGGTGGAGGGCATGCTATTACTATTGTGGGATGGGATGATGAGTTTTCAAAAGAGAATTTTAGAATGCAACCGCCTGGAGATGGAGCTTTTATTGCCAAAAATACAAAGGGGTCAGAATGGGGACATCCTAATGGTATAGAAAACATGGGAGGATATTTTTATATTTCCTATTATGATGGTATGTTAGGTGATCCACTGGATGGTTATGTAGGTAGTTGTGTGTTCACAAGAATTGATAACATTGACAACTACGATCACATATATCAATACGATTTGTTGGGCTATACAGAGCCACTTGTAGGGCAAAAGAAGGAAAGCTGGTTTGCTAATCGTTTTATTATAGATAAAGGTGATGGAGAATCTCTAGAAGCATTGAGTTTCTATACACTTGAACAAAACTTAGATTATGAAATCTGGATTAATGAATCTTACACCAGTCAAAGTTCTCTTAATCAGATGAAAAAGATTCAAAGTGGTCATATGGATTTACCAGGTTATCATACTGTTGACCTAGATCAAGTAATTGGTTTACAAGAGAATCAAGAGATAGTGGTGGCTGTTAAACTTATGTCGAATACAATAAAGCCTTCCATTGCTATTGAATCACCTAATGGCGATATTGCTTCAACAGCTAAAGCAGAACATGGAGAGTCTTTTATAAAGACAAGTAGTTCATGGAGCGATTTAAACATGAAGCGTAAGGATGCTAATGTATGTTTGAAGTTATTCACCAAGGATCAACCGCAAAATTTAATAACAGTTGAGAATATGCAGAAGGATGTAGAGTTTTTGATTGAATGGATTCTAACCCATCAACCAGATGCAAGACGAAGTGGCTATACTGCTACTCAACAGCAAGTAATCGATAAAGTGCGAGAAGCGATACAAGAGCCTTTAACAGAGGGAGATTTTATTATTCAACTAAAAAGGCTATATGCGATGATGAATGATGGGCATACGAAGCTCTATAAACATCCTCAGAAGAGGTTTATGAATATAACTTTTGAGTGGCTTGAGGCAGGAATTTTCGTAATTAAAGATTATAACGGTCTTATAAAAGGTGATCAAATACTAAAATTAGGAGGTAAGACGCCTGATGAATTGGTTAGATTACTTAAAGATATCGTCTCATCTGAAAATGACTATTGGATTCAAGAACAAGGGATAACCTATCTTAATGATAAGGCGTACTTAGACTACCTTGGATTGACCAATGATGATGGTACGATAGATATCGATGTTAAAAGAGGGCAGGATACCTTTGTATATCGTATTGGATTCGAAGAGACCAGAAAAGCTTATTCTATACGTTACAATAATCAATGGTATGATTGGTATGTTAGTGATATTGAGGATTTGGCATATTTAAGGTTTGATAACTGTATCGGATCAGATGATACTAGGTTTGCAGATATACAAAAGGCAATCGATCAGCTTTTTATAGCTGTTGAAGACAAAGGAGTTGACAATTTTGTTATTGATCTAAGGTATAATGACGGGGGAGGTATGCAGATCCTAAATTATATCTTAATGTATCTTGATAAAGAGACGATTTATGGAGATGTTGGTGAGGCATATACTTATTATCAACAATATTTAGAAAAGAAGAAGACTGATAGTTTATTCAGCGGAAACATATACGTATTGACATCAAACTATACTTATAGTGCAGCTGTATTAACAACTCGTATCTTACACGATAATCAATTAGCCATTTTAGTAGGAGAGCCTACAGGAGAAAATCCAGCTTTTAATTATCATGGGAACAGTGCAGATGGACATTTACCTGTATCAGGATATGAATTTATGATGACAAGCCAACATGCTTCACGAATAAAAGGCTATGATAACTCGGAACTTAGCTTTTATCCTGATATACCTATATTTATAACACCAGAAGATATACATACTAGTAGGGATACCCAAATGGAATTGTTAAAGAAAGTCATTAATGATGAACTGATATACTCTAATGTTATATTTGATATAGATATAAATAAAAAAATGTATATAAAGCCAGGTGATGACTTTTATGTTGATGGAGATACTGTTTACGTTAATGAAGAGTTAAGTGGAGTTACTGAAGAAGATATTAAAGTAATGGATTTAGCAACGAAAGAAGAAGTGAGATTAGCTATAACTTTTAAAGAAGATGGCTTAGTCTTCAATCTACCGTCGAGTATTAAGAGTTCAGAGGCCTATATTATTTCAATCAATCTAGATGGTGTTGAGTATAGGGTAGTCATGAGGGATCTTAATCAGAATATCGAGAAGGATTTTACACCAGAAGTCAATGCAAGTCGACCCTATACAATAAACAATATTCCACCAAAAGAAGTTGTTAATGATAATACTCCCGAAGAACCATTGAAAATAGTATATGACCTAGAATATAAGCCTTGGAATGCTTTTCAGATGAAATTTAATAAATGGATTAAAATTAAGGAGAATTATACCATCACAATTAAGGATAGTAATAATGAAGATGTAATACTTCAACATATAACTGTTGTGGGAGAAGAAGGATATCCTAAAAGTATTTTGTTTATTAAACCTGAGAAACAATTAGAATCAGGTACCTATCAACTAATAATACCAGCTGGAACAATAGAGTCTATACATGGTCACGTGTATGATAAAGATATCGATGTGACCATAATAATTGCAGAATAGAATATCCAGAACCTCCTAGAGTAAATGAATGAAATTACTTTAGGAGGTTGTTTAGTAACTATATCTATTTAGAGAAATTTAAATAAATCAGATATTTGAATTTAAAAGTCAAAATAATTTCGGATAGTGAAAGCACTTTTCTATTGATTGTTTGATTAAAGGGTGTATAATAGAGGGTGTTTTTTATACTTACTAAAAGAGGAGACATTATGACAAAATCAATGGATTTAACAAAAGGACATATAAGCAGTGAATTGCTCAGGTTAGCCATACCTATATTCGCTACTAGCTTTATACAGGTTGCCTATGGTTTTATAGATACTTTTTGGATTGGACGCCTTAGTGATGAAGCCGTTGCTGCAGTGGGGACTTGTGGATACTTCTTGTGGTTAGGTGCATCCATTGCTTTGATTTGTAAAGTTGGTGGTAACGTCAAGATATCGCAATCCATAGGTGCTAAC
Source organism: Vallitalea okinawensis (assembly GCF_002964605.1). NCBI lineage: Bacteria > Bacillati > Bacillota > Clostridia > Lachnospirales > Vallitaleaceae > Vallitalea > Vallitalea okinawensis. Next base: position 647,388 of record NZ_PQDH01000001.1, on the reverse strand, counting down.
GAAACGGAGCAAGCAAAAAAATATATTTCACATAGCATTCTTTTAAATGCACTGATTGCGTTTATATACATGTTAATTCTCGTTGCATTTAATAAGTCAATCATCGGTTTCTTTAACCTAGGAGACGTTGCTACAGAGGGATTAGCACAGGAATATCTAGTTATCATTGGTGCTAGTATGATTTTTTATTTTTTCAATCCTGTCATATCAGCCATTATAACTTCCTTTGGAAACAGTCGAGTACCTTTTATCATGAATTCAATAGGCCTAGTATTTAATATTCTTTTAGATCCTGTTCTTATATTTGGGTTTGGTGGGTTACCTAAGCTTGGAGTGGTGGGAGCGGCATTGGCAACTGCTTTATCACAGGTTTTAGTATCTACTTTATTCATAGGCTATATTATGTATAATACACGCAAGGGGAAACTACCTCTATTTAGAGGGTTGAGCTTTACTAAGGTAAAATGGAATATAACTAAAGATATTTTGCTAATAGGGTTACCAGCAGCTATCCAAGCAGCTTTATTTGCAGGGTTTTCAATTATTATTGCCAAAATTATTGCCTTATGGGGAACCTATGCTATAGCAGCTCAAAAAGTCGGGGCACAGATTGAATCTATTTCATGGGCAACATGTGAAGGGTTCTCAGTTGCAGTGTCAACCTTCATAGGACAAAATTATGGTGCAAAGAAGTATGATCGTTTGAAGAAAGGATACATGGTATCTATTGGTATGGTTACAGTTATAGGTACAGTAGCTACTATTCTTCTATTAACCTTAAATGAAGAGATTTATAACCTCTTTGTTTCTGAACCAGAGACCATTGCAATAGGGATTAATTACTTAATCATTATAGCTTTTTCACAGATTTTTATGTGTATTGAAATCGCAACAATGGGAGCATTTAATGGTATTTCTAAGCCAGGCATATCTGCGATTGTAGTCATATCTTTAACAGCCTTGCGTATTCCTATGGCCTTAGCGTTAAGTGCAACTTCCCTTGATATAAATGGAATCTGGTGGGCATTAACAATAACCAGCATATTAAAGGGTATATTTCTACTAATAATGTTCATTATGTATATGGAGAAAAAAATAAAACCACAACTAAAAGAACTAAAGATTAGTTAAAGAGCATCGGAGATAAGTTACAAATAAAGTTAATACTTTCGGTATTATTGACATTAGGTAGAGCTATGATATAATAAAAGAAAATGTAAATGCATATCAGTTGCATTTAGGGAGGTCTGACATGTTAGAAGGATTCAGCCTGATATTTCTTAGTATTATTTTCGAGGCTCTACCATTTATTATTATTGGTTCTTTTGTTTCATCTTTGATTACAATATTTGTGAAACCTGAATTATTAATAAAAATACTTCCGCGAAATAAGACGTTGGGGTTAGTTATGGCATCTTTATTAGGCTTTATTTTCCCAGTCTGTGAATGTGCCATCGTTCCAATTATGAGAGGTCTTGTTAAAAAGGGAGTTCCTACATATTTAGCAATTACATTCATGTTAGCAGTACCCATTGTTAACCCTGTTGTTTTAGCATCTACATACTATGCATTTGATAATGATATGACAATGGTTTTCTTAAGAGCTACTTTAGGTATTATAGGAGCAATTCTTATCGGATACATAGTTAGTGGACTTAAAAGTTCAGAAGCGCCATTATTAAGGAGGCATCATGATTCACATGGTGAGTGTTCATGTAGTCATCATCATGAAGAAGAGCATTCTTGTGGTTGTGGTCATGATCATCATAAGAAAGACAAAGGATTATTTGCAGTGATAACACAAGTATTACAGCATACAAGTCACGAGCTTTATGATGTTGGAAAATTCTTAATACTGGGTGCTTTTATTTCTGCTCTTATGCAAACCTTTATATCAAGAGAAGCAATTTTAGCTGTCGGTAGTAATACAGTGACTTCTACTTTGGTTATGATGCTTCTTGCTTTTGTGCTCTCTTTATGTTCAGAAGCAGATGCATTTATTGCAAGAACTTTCATGCCAAGCTTTACAACAGGTTCTATTCTAGGATTTTTAATACTTGGTCCGATGATCGATATAAAGAATTCAATTATGTTATTTGGTTCTTTTAAGTCCAAGTTTGTCATTAAATTAATCGGTATTATCATCTTGGTATGTTTTATGCTAGCCATGTTGATCAATATACTTCTTTAAGGAAAGGGGCTTTGTTGTGACGTTTAATAAAAATGAATTTGTATGGTTTATTATTTTATTAGCCTTTAGTATATTATTTTATCAGCTACTTAACAGTGGTGATATACAACATTATATACATCCAAAGATGATAATTTATATCAAATTTGCTTTCTGGGCATTTATAGTACTAACAGTTTTTCAAACACCCCAAATATTTACTGAGGATTCTCGTGATCATATAAAAAAGGGATTCATCATTTTTCTTATACCTTTACTGTTAGCCTTTATTGTGCAACCTAAGAATTTTAATATGGATGTTATAGCTAACAAAGGTTTTTCATTTATGTATTCAGCTCTAGGTCTTGATACAAGTGAGTATATCAATAAAAATAATGCTACGCATGATGAGAGTAATGAGAGAATTGTTATACAACCAAAGGAAAATCTGAATATTGAGAGCGATATGGAGAAAGACGATGAAGTACTCACTGACACTCAGATGGAGACCGAAGTAGATGTTAGTAATGATAAAACTGAAAAAGTTCAAGAAGATGAAAGTGATTTAAATGAAAAAGTAAGCAGTAATCAACAGGATAAAGTTAATGATACTGCTGTAGATGATAGTAACCTTCAGGAAGCTAAGCAGCTTATTCAGGATAAAGAGAATCAAGAAGTCTCCTTAAATGAAATAATTGCTGATGAAAGAGAGTTAATAGAGATACAAGAAGCAGATACATTTAGCTTATTTTTAGATGAATGTTTCTTTGCACTTGATAGTATGATTGGCGAAGAAATTGAATTGGTGGGCTTTATATATAGAGAAGAGAGTTTTAGCGAAAATCAATTTGTTATTTCAAGAATGATGATAAGTTGTTGTGCAGCAGATGCAACAGTAGCAGGTGTCTTATGCGAATTTGAAGAAGCTAGTCAATATAGTGATTTAGAATGGATTCGTATAAAGGGAAGCGTGATGAGTACGGAGTACAAAGATCCTCATATGGTAGACCCCGCCATTATTCCAGTCATTCAAGTAGAGAGTGTTGAACCAGCTAGAGAACCAAAAAATACTTATATTTATAGTTCTTTTTAAAGGTATAGCTGGATAAAGGTCCTATATAGAAATTCATTGCTCTTTTTTGAAGATCATGATCTTTTTTGCAACTTAAGTAGTGGATTTTAAATGGGTATGATATAATGAATAAAAAACAATGGAGGAGAAAGATGAAGAAATTAAAAGTTGGAATTATTGGTTTTGGTAATGGAAGAATTTTTCATGCTCCTTTCATTGATGCAATAGAAGAGTTAGAGCTATATAAAATATATACACGCAATGAGGAATCTAAAAGAATTGCAAATGAACTATATCCACAGACACAGGTTGTTTCTGAGACAAGAGATATATTTGAGGACGATGATGTAGAGCTAGTGGTTATTTCTGTACCAAATACATATCACTATTCCTTAGCAAAAGAAGGTTTAGAGAGTGGCAAACATGTTGTGGTTGAAAAGCCTTTTACCATAACAACAGAAGAGGCCGATGAACTCATTGCATTGGCTACAGACAAAAATTTATTCATAACGACTTATCATAATAGACGCTTTGATAGTGACTATAAAACCATCAACAAGGTTCTGGAAAGTAAAGAATTGGGTAGACTTGTAGAGTTTGAATCACACTATGATCGTTTTAGAAACTTTCAGAGAGAGAATGCATGGCGAGAAGAAAAGCAACCAGGATCAGGTATTCTCTATGATTTAGGAGCTCACTTAATTGACCAAGCACTAGCCTTATTTGGAATGCCAGAGCAGATCTATGCGGATGTACGGATTCAAAGAGACGGTAGTCAAATAGATGATAACTTCGAGATAATACTTTACTATGATTCCGATTTAAAAGTGACACTAAAATCTGGGATGTTGGTTAAAGCTAAGTTACCTAAATACATCTTGCTTGGACATGAGGGTAGCTATGTGAAGTATGGATTAGACCCTCAAGAAGCCGCTTTAAAAGAGGGAAGACTTCCAAGAAACTGTGATAACTGGGGTGTAGAAGACAAAACTATCTGGGGTGAGCGTATAACTGAAAAAGATGGCAGTCAACTTATAAAGAGTGAGGTTGGAGATTATCGCGAATTCTACCAAAATATTTATGATGTTATTGTTAATAAGGTAGATCCAATTGTAAAACCGGAAGAAGGAAGAGACGTTATTTATATCATAGAAGCAGCATTGAAAAGTAATTTAGCAGGAAAGCGAATTAATATTAAATAAGTAAAGGGATATGAGATTATATTAATTTCATATCCCTTTTGTTTATTTCATTAACATGTCTTCACCATCAACCCAAGTGAAACCATAAGCTCTTAATGCATCTAAGAACTCCTTGTTACCTGTACATGCCCAGTTAGCACTATAATGAAGGGCAAAGTAACGTTGAGCCATATTAATATATCCACGATCTTTGGAGTTGGTAACAAGTTTTTTAGCATAATCGTCACCACCTACATCTTTACTTACTTCTAATAAGGTTTCTAGGTTCTTATCACTTAATGGAAATGTCTTGTTGTCATACTTGTCACTCATGTAGGTGTTAATTGTATCAATAGATGGGTCATTATAAACCTCATCATGGACAATTGCATCGTAACCAAGCTTCTTACGAGGTTCAGGGTAGACAGTAGGGTATCCAAGGCTTAATAAGACCACTGGGAAAACACCTTCTGGTATCTCACACAAATCTTTTAACTCCATAAAGCAACTTTCTACAGTTCCTATGTACACAGATCCTAATCCAAGAGCATCAGCTGCTGTACAGATGTTTTGTGCAGCGATGATGGTATCTTGAAAAGCAATCCAGAAATGACGGTAACTATTTAATGCTGTATAAGGAGCATCATTAGATTCCGCCCATTTTTTAGTCCTTCTCCAATCAATACAAAAAAGTAAATTAACAGGGGCTTTTTTGACGATATTTTGCATACCACAAACATTAACTAGTTGATCCTTCTTTTCATCAGAAGTAATCTTAATGATGGAATATGGCTGAAGATTTCCACCTGTTGCAGCATGACAACCTGCCTCAATGATTTCTTTCAAAACATCATTGGGAATAGCTACATCTTTAAAGGTACGACAAGAAGCACGTTCATAAAGTAACCTCATAGTTTCATTAGAATATTGCATACCAATAACCTCCTTTTTTAAAATTATAAAGGCTCCCCCTACAGGAGAGTCAATGGATTCTTTGTAGAGGATGTATCTATTCTAATAAATTAGAGGATGCTCAAGCATATAGCTAGAACATCCTCTAATATTTAGTCTAGTAATTTTTTGAAAGCAGTAGGTAAAGCGTAGGACTCTAATTCTTCATCGGTACACCAATTGACTACTGGGTATTCGGGTTCAAGTTGTTCCTTTACCTTAATATCAAAAAGTGTCATTTCCCATGTGCGATGGGAGAATACATGTTTTGCTGTTCCGGATTGTTGAATAGATAAGATTTCTAACCCATAGGTATCTTCCAGTTCTTCTATAAGTGTAAGACCGGCTTCTTTATTTGGATCACGTTCAACAATAGGCATTCCCCATAGATTAGCAAGCAATCCTTCAGTAGGGCGCTTCATAATCAATAAGTGCTCATTGTACCATACAAGAGCTACTTCCATAGAGAGTTTTTTATTTTTTACTCTTTTTGCTTTAATAGGCAGTAGATGTTGACGATTTAATGTCTTTGCTTCGCAGATGTCTGATACTGGACAGATTTCACACTCTGGATTTTTGGGTGTACATGTGGTTGCTCCCAATTCCATTAATGCTTGATTAAAATGACGGCGATCTTCTGGCAACAGTTCTTTAGCCTTCTCTTCAACAAGCTTGCGAACTTTTTGCTCACCGATATCTCTATCATCATTAAAAAGCCTAGAAAAGACTCTTAACACGTTACCATCAACAGCAGGTAGCGCCATATTGTAGGCAATACTCAATACAGCACCAGCTGTATACGGACCAATACCAGGTAACTTTAAGACTTTGGCATAGTCTTTAGGAAATTCACCGTTATACTTATCTACCAAATCCATGGCGCACAACTTTAGTCGCTTAGCTCTTGAATAATAGCCTAAGCCTTCCCAAAGCTTTAAGACTTCATCTTCCTCAGCGGCAGCTAAATCAAAGACTGATGGAAATCTATTGATAAAAGCTTTATAGTAATCAATAACGGTATCTACTTGCGTTTGCTGCAACATTACTTCTGAAAGCCAAATGCTATAGGCATCTCTTTTTTCTCGCCAAGGTAATTGACGCTGTTCCTTATTATACCAGAATAATAGGCTGTTTGAGAAAGTAAGTTTAAAGCGATTCACATGTGAAGAAGCTATAAAAGTATGTATTTTGTCTATGATGGGCAAGATAATTTCTGTTTCAGGTAAAAAAGTGTACTGTTCTAGTTTTTTTATTGTTATAAATTGATACTCATCATAAACAGTTGGTTGTATTTCTCGAGTTGATGTACCCAATGGTAATATATAAAAATGATATTTGGTCATATAGTCATCGTCTTGATAGTGACTTTGAAAAAAGTAAAGAGCATCGTCCATATCTAAGTTGAGTACTTTCTTCAGTTCCTTTTTCAAAGTAACTATCTTAGACTCATGTTCTTCTATTAGACATGATGGAAATTCCCAAAGACCTTCACCTGACTTAGCTTTGGCAATAAAAATTTGCCCTCTTTCGTTGATTATGATACCTACAACAATATTTTTTATCTTCATGAATTAACCCCTCAATCAAGTAACTTAGATCCAATAAACATATGGAATCCTACGTTTAGTCAACATTATTATATCATATATTAGTATTAGTTTTTGAACCCAAATTCAGGGAACTAGGTCATAAATTCTAGCATTTATTGATGTTAGGGCAAAATACTTATTGAAGTAAATTCATATCGTGTTATAATGTTCTGAAAGGTGTTAAGATGAATAAAGAATGAACAGCAGTGGGGAGGAAACGATGGAACAGATTTTATTTAGCATTAATGCAGTACTACCCATATTCCTAATCATATTATTAGGATACATACTCAAGCACTTTGGGTTGATCCATGAAGCTTTTGTTAAGCAAGCAACTAAGATTGTTTTCAAAGTAAGTTTGCCATGTATGGTTTTTCAAAGTGTTAGTGGTGTAAGAATAGATGAGTTGTTTAGTAAAGATATGATGGCATTAGCAACCTTTAGTGTAATAGCAACCTTAGTTATATTCTTAATAGCTACGCTGCTTTCACTGAAATTATTGAAGGAACCTTTATCTAGAGGACCCTTTATACAGGGGATTTTCCGTAGTAACTTTGTCATCATAGGTTATCCATTGATCCTTAATCTTTTTGGTGATTCAGGATTAGCAAGGGCCGCCTTGTTGACAGCATTTATTATGCCATTATTTAATATCCTAGCTGTTATAGCACTAACTATATTTTTACCTAAAAAAGATGATCATATCATCAAAGGGACATTACTACAGATAATAAAAAATCCGTTAATAATAGCTATATTTTTAGCATTAATCTTTGCTGGTTTTCAGTGGCAATTACCGTTATTCATTAATCAGACATTGGATTATGCTGGACAATTAGCATTACCCTTATCTTTAATGTGCATCGGTGCATTTTTTAGCTGGGAAAAAGTCAAACCGAGTTTTACCAGTGCATTAATAGTTACAGGATTAAAAATGGTCATTCATCCTATTCTTCTAGTGATCATTGCCTGTCTATTAGGATTTAGAGGTGACTTTCTAGGAATTATCTTCATATTATTTGCATCTCCAACGGCAGTCAGCAGTTTTGCCATGGCGGAAGGGATGGATAATGATAGTCAATTGGCTGCAGCTATTATTATCATGACTACAGGATGTGCAGTTGTTAGTATATTTATTGGAGTTAATGTTCTAACCTCATTAGGATTATTATAAAGTTATTATACAATAGAGTTTTGAAAGATATATTGAGGGAGGCTTGAAAGATGAAAAAAGGGGTATTAGCAGATACAAGTTTAATGGTGGTTGCGGTTATTTGGGGGAGTGGGTTTATTGGATCTAAAATGGCGTTAGATGCTTCTTATCATCCCTTTGCAGTCATGTTTTTAAGATTTTTGATAGCCACTATTATTATTGGAATAGTATTCTATAAAAAATTGAATAAAGAAAATTTTAAACAGAGTTTACCTGGAATCATCGCTGGTATATTTCTTTTCTTAGGATTTGCCACTCAGACAGTTGGATTACTCTATACCACACCATCTAATAATGCATTTTTAACAGCTACGAATGTCATTTTGGTACCTTTCATAGGTTATCTTATTTTTAAAACAAAGCCACGTCGTGCTTCATTAATAGGAGCTTTTGTTTGTTTTATTGGTATTGGTATACTAACTTATCAAGGGGATATCGCTTTATCTTCAGGTGATTTGTTAACTTTGTCTTGCGCTGTGTTTTTCGCCTGTCATATCGTTTGCGTTGGTTACTACGCGAAGAAAGTAGATGCTTATTTCTTAGTTTTTATGCAAATGCTTATGGCTACCCTACTGTCTTTTATAGCATTGCTTATTTTTGAAGAACAACCATTTCATCTTTATAAAGGAATAGAAGGTTTTCTAGCTGTCTTTTATTTAGGGGTATTTAGTACCTGTGTGGCATTCTTTGTACAAAATATTGCGCAACAATATACTTCAGCAACAAAGACAGCAATTTTCTTGTCTATGGAATCTGTTTTTGGTACCCTGTTTTCTGTTATGTTAGGGTTTGAGCCAGCTACTATCAACATGGTATTCGGAGGTATTTTGATTATCGCAGCTATTCTTATAACAGAGATTAAACCGTCATTAAAAAGTAAAAAAGAAGAAGTGCGTACTGAAGAAGTTATGGAAGAGTAAAACCCTTTAGTCCTTTAAAGTAAGAAAATTCTTTGTTGAATTAAGGTTAACAAGATGGTAAAATACCTATAATGCAATTGAAAGGATTTCTTAATTAATGAATAAGAAATGAATATAACGTATTTTTATAGAAATCTAATGAAAAGGAAGGTGTTGTTATGAAGATAACGAAAGAGCAAGTGCAGCATGTTGCCAACTTAGCCAGATTAAACCTTACTGAAGAAGAGCAAGTTGAACTTACAACTGATTTAGAGAATATTATCGCTTTTGCAGATAAATTGAATGAACTCAACATTGAACATATTAAGCCAACTGCTCATGTTATACCAATTGAGAATGTATTTAGAAAAGATGAGGTTAGACCTTCTTTAGAAAGAGAAGATTTACTATCTAACGCCCCTGATAAACAAGAGGGATGTTTCTATGTACCTAAGATCGTGGAATAAATATGATGAGGAGTGAATGATATGGCTTTGTTTAAAAAGACTGCCCATGAGTTAAAAGGACTCTTAGAATCTAAAGAAATTAGTTCCGAAGAGTTGACCAAGTCTTATATAGAACGTATTGACAGCATTGATCAAAAAGTTGATGCGTATTTAACAGTTTGTAAAGACCAAGCAATAGAAAAAGCAAAAGAAATTGATAAGAAAAGAGTTAATGGGGATGAACTTGGAGCCTTAGCAGGTTTGCCCATAGCTGTTAAAGATAATATTTGTACAAAGGGGATAAAAACTTCTTGTGCATCAAAAATGTTAGAGGAATTTGTACCACCTTATGAAGCGACTGTTATGAAACAATTGAATAAAGAGGATGCTGTTCTCTTAGGAAAACTTAACATGGATGAATTTGCAATGGGGGGGTCTACTGAGAACTCTGCTTTTAAAGTGACTAAAAACCCATGGGATTTAGAACGTGTACCTGGTGGTTCTTCAGGAGGCTCAGCAGCTGCTATGGCTTCTGAACAAGCAGTGTTGACATTAGGTTCAGATACTGGTGGTTCTATACGTCAACCAGCAAGTTTTTGTGGTGTAGTAGGTATGAAGCCAACCTATGGTGCAGTATCTCGTTTTGGTCTTGTAGCCTTTGCATCTTCCTTGGATCAAATTGGTCCATTGACTAAAGATGTTGAGGATATGGCTTTAGCTATGAATGCTATTGTGGGACATGACCCTTATGACTCTACATCAGCACCAATGGATTACCCGAATTTTGCAGAAGCTTTACGTAACGATGTGAAAGACTTACGAATAGCTATCCCGCGAGAATACTTTTCAGATGGTGTTCAACCAGAAGTAAAGGAAGCTGTTCTTAAAGCTGCTAAAGCTTACGAAGACATGGGTGCCATCGTAGGTGAAGTGTCTATGAATATAATGGATTATGCATTGGCTGCATATTATCTTATATCATCAGCAGAAGCTTCCTCCAATTTAGCGCGTTACGACGGTGTTAAATATGGTATGCGAACAGAGAATTTTAACAACCTTTTAGATTTATATAAGCAAACAAGAGATGAAGGCTTTGGTAAAGAGGTTAAACGTAGAATTATGTTGGGGACTTATGCCTTAAGTTCGGGGTATTATGATGCTTATTATAAAAAAGCGCAGCAAGTTAGAACATTAATAAAAGATGATTTTGATAAGATTTTCATGGATTATCATTTAATCTTAACACCAGTGGCACCTACTACAGCATTTAAAATTGGTGAAAAAGCATCTGATCCTATTGAAATGTACATGGGTGATATTTGTACTGTACCTGTTAATATTGCTGGTCTCCCAGCCCTATCTATGAATTGTGGCTTTGATAACAATGGCTTACCAATTGGGATGCAATTAGTTGGTAAGGGTTTTAGCGAGAAAAAAATATTAAGAGCAGCATATGCCTATGAACAAAGTATTACAAAATCATTCGTTAGACCAAGTTTAGGATAGGAAAGAGGTGTAGAGATGTTTCATCCAGATTATGAGATAGTTATTGGACTGGAAGTCCATTCAGAATTAAAAACGGAATCAAAAATATTCTGTGGTTGTACAACAGAATTTGGTGGTGATCCTAATACACATTGTTGTCCAATCTGTACAGGGATGCCTGGTGTATTACCAGTACTTAATGAAAAAGTAGTGGACTATGCTATTCGTGCAGGTTTAGCTACTGATTGTAAGATAGCAGAGTTTAGTAAGCAAGATAGAAAAAATTATTTTTATCCAGACTTACCTAAAGCTTATCAAATTTCACAATATGATTTACCTCTTTGTTATGAAGGGAAAGTTGAAGTAGAGGTTGATGGTGAGAAGAAAGTAATTGGCTTAACACGTATTCATATCGAAGAAGATGCAGGTAAGCTAAACCATGAACGCAATGGCTCATTAGTTGATTATAACCGTTGTGGTGTTCCTTTAATTGAAATTGTATCTGAACCGGATATGCGATCTCCGCAAGAAGCTAGAGCTTTCTTAGAGAAGTTACGCAGCATTTTACTCTACGCTGATGTATCTGACTGTAAGATGAATGAGGGTTCACTTCGATGTGATATCAACTTATCTGTACGCAAGAAGGGCGCTACAGAATTTGGTACCCGTACGGAAATGAAGAATTTAAACTCCTTTAACTTCGCTGTTAAAGCAATGGAATACGAAGCAAAACGTCAAATCAAGGTTATTGAAGAAGGCGGTGTCATCGTACAAGAAACAAGAAGATGGGATGAGGCTGCTGGTAAATCAATATCCATGAGAAGTAAAGAAGATGCACATGATTATCGTTATTTCCCTGACCCAGATTTAATGCCAATTGTCATTCCAAGGGAACGAGTTGAAGAAATTAGAAAGTCACTCCCTGAAATGCCAGATAGTCGCAGGATACGTTATGAAAAAGATTTTGGTCTGTCTTCAACAGATGCCAACATCCTTGTTGCATCAAGAAAAATTGCAGATTTCTTTGAAACGGCAACAGAGCATTCTGGGAATCCTAAGTTAGCAGCCAATTGGATTATGACTGAGATTTTTAGATTACTGACTGAAGAGGAGAAAGAAGAAGGTAAAATACCATTTGGACCAGAATTGCTAGCTGATCTAATCAAGCTGATTGATGAAGGAACTATCAGTAGCAGTATTGCTAAAAAGGTTTTTGAAGAGATGTGGAATACTGGTAAAGAACCTGCTGTTATTGTTGAGGAAAAAGGATTAAAGCAAATTAGCGACGATAGTACGTTAGTTACAATGGCAAAAGAGGTTATTGCTGAGAACGAAAAATCTGTACAAGACTATCTAGCAGGAAAAGATAAAGCTGTTGGAGCTCTTGTAGGACAAATGATGCGTCGTACAAAAGGGCAAGCTAACCCAGGAAAAGTTAATGAGATATTAAGAAATTTATTAAATGAGATGAAATAATAGAAGAAAATCCCCAGTGTGTAAGTTTGAGAAACTTATTTACTGGGGATTTATTATAAGCTTGAAAACGCTAGCGGTTTGTGGATTCTCTTTCAATTATCTTGTAAGGTACAATTTCTTTTGTATCATACTCATCCTTATTAATGATTTTAAACAGTTTATTGCAAGCTTTTTTTCCTAATGTCGTACTGTTAATATCAATAGATGTTATCGCCGGATTAGAACTTCTTGATAAGATACTATTATTAAAACTAGCAATCATAATATCTCTAGGTATTTTCAATTTAAATTCTTTAACTTTCTTAACAACTCCTAGTGACATGAGGTCATCCATGACGATAATGGCCTCCGGTCTATTTGGTAGCGTTAATAACTCCTCTGTTAGTTCGTATGCACTTTGTTCTAAGAAATCACCGGTAATCAGGTAATCATCATTAAAAGGTAAGTTGGAGTCCTGTAGAGCCTTTTTATACCCGTCAATACGCATTTGACTAACAATGGAATCAGCATCCCCGCCGATAAAAGCAATACGTCTATTACCTTTTTCCATAAGCAATCGTGTCAGGTCATAAGCAGCTTGTAAATTATTGTTGTCTACCATGGGAATTAGGTCACTTTTATTGTGGCTTGTACCAATAATGACGAATGGACACTTGCTATCTATTAAGTATTCAATGGCAGGATCGTTCTTAATATTACGCATCAGTATTAATCCATCTACACGATTACCTTGAATAAGACGTCGAAGAGCATCGACTTCAGTTTCGTTCCTGTGATTTGCTGCTATAAGTATATCATAAGAATACTTAGAAGTTACACTGGAGATCCCTTTAAAACAATCTTGGAAAAAGGGATTGATAAAAAGATCCTCTGTATAGGAAGGCATAATAATACCTATGGTTTCAGTTTTATTATTGGCTAAGCTTCTAGCAATAGAATTAGGATAGTAATTCATTTCCTTCATTATTTTACGGACTTTTTCTTTGGTCTCATCACTTATTCTTGAATCATCTGATATAACTCTTGATACAGTTGATGGTGCAACATTTGCTTCTTTTGCAACATCTCTAATTGTTACTTTCCTCATATTATTCACCCCCGTGTTATGCAACCGGATGTCAGACCTTGATTAATATTATAATCTTATATAATGGAAAAAGCAAATAGTATATACCTTTTAGCATTTTCAATATGTAAAAAATTTAGTACTTATTTTAGAGCCTTTTACCAAATATATTGTATACAATTATTAGGGATATTAGATATGTACTAAAATCTATACAATATTTTTGTGTAGATGTTAGAATCGTATTTTATATATTGACAGAATTAAGGTTTGATAATATAATCTTATGCATATTAAGTTAAGGGAAGAAAACGTTTAACTTAATTGAGGCGAAAGGAGGTGGAGAAAATGGCAGCAGGTTATTCACTTACATTAGTTGACGCTATAACACGTTTATTATTAGCCTTTATATTAGGTGGCATTATTGGATGGGAAAGAGAAAATACAAATCGACCAGCAGGATTTAGGACTCATATACTTGTAGCTACCAGTGGCTGTTTAGCTATGATCGTTAACTATGAAATGTTTGAAACCTTCGGTGGGCTAACCAATATGGATCCAGGTCGTATGGGATCGTATGTTATAAGTGGTATAGGTTTTTTAGGTGCTGGTACGATCATCAGAGAAGGAGCATCTGTAAAAGGCTTAACGACTGCAGCTAGTTTATGGGCTAGTGCTATGTTGGGATTAGCATGTGGAGCAGGATTATATGAGATAAGTATTTTAGTCACATTATTAATAATCTTTACATTACTTGTTATGAATAAAGTAGAACATAGAGTTTCTAAAAAACGTCAGAAAAAAGATAAAAAACATAAAAAAACGAAGAAGAAAACTCAAACTGTAAAAGAAGAATTAGATGGAAATGTGTTCAATCAAATACCTTATGATGAAATTCTAAAGCATCTTTTAGAAGATGATAACGTTGAAATTACCATTAAGAAGAAAAATGATGATGATATAGATGTTTATACAATAAAGAAACAAGCATAAATCAGCCCACTCAGTACAATTTATATAAATAAAAAGCCCTAAATAAACAAACCCTCTTGCCCGGAGGGTTTGTTTATGCCTATTTTACATATTTTCTTTCTATTGCTCTTCATTTATTTGCATTCTGATAACAAAAGCAGTCTATTGTATGATCAATAATGATACCTACTGCTTGGAGATAGGAATAGATGATAGTGGTTCCTATAAATCTGAAGCCTCGTCTTTTCATATCCTTAGATATTTGATCAGAGAGTTCTGTAGAAGCAGGAACTTCACTGAGATCTTTCCAGTGACCTATAAGGGATTGGTTCTTAACAAATGCCCATATGTAGCGGTCGAAGGTACCAAATTCTTTTTGGACTTCTAAAAAGCACTTAGCGTTATTGATTGATGCTTCTATTTTACGACGATTACGTACGATACCAGCATTATTCAATAAGCTGTCTAGTTTGGAAGTATCATAAGTAGCTACAATTTCAGGTTGAAAGTTATCATAGGCTTCACGATAATTTTCACGCTTTCTTAGAATAGTTATCCAACTTAAGCCTGCTTGAGCAGATTCTAAAACCAAGAATTCAAAGTGTGTCCGATCATCATGTACAGGTTGTCCCCATTCATGATCATGGTAATCCATATAAAGTGGATCATCTGTTACCCAACCACAACGTTTCATTAGTATCACCTTTTCTATGTTGATTATTATATTAGTATGACCATAACATTGATTTGCAGTCTCGTCAATCGTTAGCTCGTTTAACATTGAGAAATTTATTTGATTGCATTAGGGTCAAGCATGCAAGGGGTTCTATTACGCTGGCTGGGAAGACGTCCATGTCTTAACAGCCAGGCTCACCGTCCATGGTTCGCTGCTCCATAGAACCCCTTACACGCTTTTGGTATTGGTTAGATGAGGATATATTTACTTGGTATTATACTAGGTGGTGATTAAGAAATAAGCAGTAGAACATTCGTCTACTGCTTAACATAGAAGAAAACCTATAGATTTATGTTAAGTGTTTCGTTGGTTTTACATGTAACATTAATAATATTACCGTTCACTTTAATTGTGTAATTACCAGAATCATTGGCAGTTATCTTTAGGGTATGAACTCTATTAGAAGTCCACTCAGCGTCTACTATAACGTTTCCTCGTGCTTTAAGACCTTTAAAGTTACCTTCGCTCCATTCACTAGGAAGGGCAGGTAATACTTCAATATAATCATTGTGAGATTGCAGCAGCATCTCTGCTATTCCTGCTGTAAAACCAAAGTTCCCATCAATTTGAAATGGGGGGTGAGAACTAAGTAAGTTCTGTTCCAATGAATATTGAGTGAACTTATTAGCAAAATGGAGAGCTTGTTGATCATTCCTTAAGCGTGCATAAAGTAGTATGAACCACGCACAACTCCAGCTTGTATGACCACTCCCATTTTCAGCACGGATAGCTAAGGATTTTTCACAGGCTTTCAGTAAGTCAATATCAGCATCGCTATTTATTCTATTACCTGGATAGAGCCCTAACAGATGAGATAAATGACGATGACCTGGATCGCTATCTTCAAAATCATATAGCCATTCTTGGAGATTTCCTTTAAGACCTATTTTGTACGGTAACAATTGCTCCCTGATCTCTTTGAGTTTATTAACAAAGTTTTGATCCTCATCAATGTCTAGAATATGAATAGCATCAAGGCAATTGTTTAAAACTTCCCAGGTGATAGAGATATCCATGGTTGTTCCCTTTGAAAGGAAGCATTTTTCACCTTCATTATTAAGATAGCGATTTTCAGGTGATGTTGAAGGAGAAGTGATGTAATAACCTTCATCATCTTTGAAAACCCACGACATACAGAATTCTGCTGCACCTTTGATAATGGGATACACTTTATATAGATAATCGTTATCACGGTTAAATTCATAATGGCTCATTAAATGAGTTGTTAACCATGGACCGCCAAAGGGCCAGAAGGCATATTGACCATTACCTGAAACAGGAATACATTGACGCCAAAGATCCGTATTATGATGTGCGGTCCATCCTTCACAACCCAAACCTTTAGCAGCTGATTCACCTTGATTACTCAAGTCAGTTATGAGGCTAAGAAGAGGGTCAAAGCATTCAGATAGATTACAGACATCTACTGGCCAATAGTTCATCTGGGTATTGATATTGATTGTATAGTTACTGCACCATGGCGCATGAATCATATCATTCCATATTCCTTGTAAATTCGTGGCTTGAGAACCACTTCTTGAGGAACTGATGATTAAATACCTTCCAAAACTAAATAAAAGTTCTATAAGTTCAGGAGTAAAATTCCCCTTCTTGCTTTGTAGTACTAATTGTGAAGTAGGCATATTAGATTCTTTAGAAAGTTGTAAAGAAGTTCGATTATACAACCCTTTAAAATCTTCAATATGTCGGTTATAAATTTCATCAAAGGATCGCTTAAGTAGTCTATTAAGATCATCCATAATTATCGTTTCTAGATGGCTGATATCATGGTTAAGTGGTTGGTCATAATCTTCAAAATTGGTACGACAAGCTACTAATAAGGTTATACTAGTAGCATTACTAATCATCAAAGCATCTTCGTGATAGCTTATATGACCATCTGTTATTGGTTGCACAATAACACCTGCAGCAATACCCTTATTATTAGCATCATAGACGACTGGTGTATCAGACATATCATACACTGGGTCAACATGGGTAGGAGCTTGACCTATCATCCTTAAGTAATTATTGTTAGAATAGGTTTTATAGTGAACTTGACTATCTAATGTGATTTTACATTTAAGGTTATTTTTTTTACTACTTATAAGTCGGATGACCATAACTTGATCTGGATGAGAACAAAATATTTCACGTGTAAATGTTGTATCATGCACATTATATTGTACGTTGGCGGTTCCATTTTCTAAATCCAGCCAACGCTTATATTGATTAGCTTGAAAATGATCACTCATTGTTATATTAAGATTACCTAGAGGTAAATAATTCTGAGTCCAATGACCAAGCATATTTTTATTTAAGTATTCTTGAGCTTCAGTAATTTGCTGATTATCAATGAGTTTCTTTACATGAGGAAGATGTTCCTTCACATCATAGTGGTCACTTAATGGAGTTCCAGACCAAAAGGTATCTTCATTAAGTTGTATAACTTCTTTAAAAGGTGAACCAAATACCATACCTCCTAATCTACCGTTACCAATAGGGAAGGCTTCGTTAAAACTAGATGCAGGCTGTTCAAAATAGAGTTGATTCATGGAGTTTCCCCTTTCTTATATTACATCAATTATTTTTCTAAGTTAGGTAGTTAAATTACAATTATTTTATTATGAAGTTATGTTTTTGAATAGTGCGCTATGTTGTTTAAACATGGTATAATGTTGTCAGAGGAGGAGGATCATGTATAAATTTGAGCCTTATAGCTATGATAAACGCGATAGTATGGATCTTTCTTTATGCTCAAGCGGCTTTGAAAGTTGCGTTCCAGGCAAAGAAGTAGGACCAGCAGCTTATGATTATTACATCATTCACTTTATAGTAAATGGATGTGGCAAGTATATATATGGCGATAAAGCCTATGATATTAAAGAAGGACAAGCCTTTATTATTTTCCCAGGAGATATTGTTAGATATATACCTGACCAGTTACAACCATGGAGTTATTATTGGGTAGGTTTTAAAGGTCGTAAGATTAGCGAGTTAATAACAGCAAATAATGAACTCAAGAAAATTCCCGTATTCACTTATGATTCCTGTATCATTAATGAGGTGAAGGATGTTATGGGTGTTCTGAAACAATCCTTATCTCACGATTTGAAAGACTATGCGTTATTAGCACATCTCTATAAAATTTTATATTATATAAGAAAAGACATGAAGATATGCGAAATAGATGGTAAAGAGCAGCAGAAATCTTATCTACAATATGCGATTAATTATATTGAGAAATATTACTATAGAGAATTAACGATACAAGAGATCGCTGATTTTGTGCACATTGATCGTACCTATCTTTATCAGATATTTAAGAAACAGACAGGGGATTCACCAAAAGAATTTTTAATCAAATACCGAATTCATAAAGCTTGTTACCTCATGAAAGCTACAGATACAACAGTGACTAAAGTTGCAAGTCTGGTGGGCTATAAAGATTACTCTTTGTTTTCGAGAATGTTTAAGAAGACCATTGGGATATCACCACAGAGTTATAAAGAACAAATTTGACTCAGCTTGTAACAAGAAAAAAACTTGGCATTAACCAAGTTTTTTGTCAGTAATCTTATACTTCATAAGCTGCAAAACCAATCAATCCTGGTCCGGTATGTACACCTAATGCAGGACTTATTTGGGATATATAGCTTTCATTGATATGACCTATATTTTTAATACTATCATATAATTTTTTCGCCTCTTTTTCAGCGCCACCGTGTATGATAGCTATATTATATTTCTTATCTTTAAATTCTTCAACAATCATAGATTTTATTTTACTTATGGATTTTTTTCTTCCTCTTGTTTTTGCCATAGTATAATAGACGCCTTCATCATTTATACCTATTATGGGTTTAATGTTAAAAAATTCGCCTATGGTTCCTTCAACCTTGCCTATTCTTCCGCCTTTTCGTAAGTATGTCAATGTTTCAAGAGCATAGCAACCTTTTAATTTATTCCTTATTTCATTTATTCTATTTATTATGGAATCCATATCTTGAATACTCATTAATGATGCTGCTTCTTTTACTAGAAAGCCTAAGAACATACCTAATGTTTTTGAATCATGTACCTTTATATTCAAATGCTTATATTCTTCAGCAATTAATTTAACGACATTATAGGTTCCGCTTAGGTTCGATGATAAAGTTATGACAATTGCATCGGTATATCCTTCATCTACAAGGTTGTCAAAAATATCTTTAATATCCTCTGGAGTAGGTAGAGATGTGCTTGGAACTTCTTTTTCAATATTGTCATAAACTTCTTGAGGCTTAATTTCAATACGGTCTCTATATTCATGATCTTTGTAAAGAATTCTTAAAGGAAGTAATTTAATATTGTATTTTTCAATGATTCTATCAGGTAAATCACAAGCGGAATCTGAAACGATAGCTATTTTTTTCATAAGTGTAAACCCCCAATTGGTTTGTAATATAGTTTTAAAAACTACATGATGTATTAGTACAATCATATCACATATTATTTATTAATACAATAAACTATATTAATATGTTTTTATTTTGTTCATCTCGATATTTTTTAATTCATGTAGATAGGCTTTACAAAAAACGAATCTGTCTATTTATCACTAAAACCTTGACAAATGAATGACTTATGTTAAAATAATAAATAATTGACTATTTTAAGTGGTTCAGTTACTATACAGTAAAGGCTATGAAAGTGGCAAGTAGGTAAAGAATCTTTTATTCAGAGAGAGAATGTCATCGGCTGAAAGCATTCTTAGTAAAGGCTTTATTGAAGTTTCCCACTGGAGCTTTGTTTCTGAAAATCTTATATGTTAATAAGACATATAAAAACAGTAGGAAATAACGTTACAGCACGTTACGCTGACACGAGTGCTTGATATTAATCAAGAACTAGGGTGGTACCGCGGATTATTCCGTCCCTTTTTAGGGACGGTTTTTTTATTGTGTAAGAAAGTACTGTGTTTTGCTCGCAAGGAACCATACTTTCTTGCACATACTTGAAACGAGACGCAAGTCACTTTTCTTGTTGTGTTGGAAAGAATAACAGAATGGATTAAAAAGAAGGGAGTCTGAAAAAGTGAGAGAGAAATTAGAACAAATCAAAAATGAAGCCTTAGATCAACTTTCAAATATCGAGAGTTTAGCCGTGCTTGATGAAGTCAGAGTAAAATATCTTGGGAAAAAAGGTGAATTAACGGCTGTTCTAAGAGGGATGAAGGATTTATCTAAGGAAGAAAGACCAGTGATCGGTCAAATGGCAAATGAGGTACGTGTAAAAATTGAATCCATGTTAGAAGAAGCAAAAGAAAGTCTTGGCAGTGCATTAAGAGAGAAACAGTTAAAAGAAGAGGTTATTGATGTGACGATGCCAGCAAAGAAGAAAGTGCTGGGACATAGACATCCAATGAATGTCGTACTCGATGAGATCCAAAACATTTTCTTAGGTATGGGATATACCATCGTAGAAGGACCAGAAGTAGAGCAAAGTTATTATAACTTTGAAGCACTTAATGTACCAGAGAATCACCCAGCAAAAGATGAACAAGATACTTTCTATCTTGGTGGAGATTATTTATTAAGAACACAAACTTCTCCAGTACAGGTTCGTACAATGGAAAAAAGTAAACCACCTATTCGTGTATTAGCTCCAGGACGAGTTTTCCGTTCTGATGAAGTAGATGCTACTCATTCACCAGTTTTCCATCAAATAGAAGGTTTAGTTGTTGATAAGAATATCACCATGTCTGACTTAAAAGGGGCATTAGCGGTATTTGCAAAAGAATTATATGGTGAAAACGCCAAAGTCAAGTTCAGACCACATCACTTCCCATTTACTGAACCAAGTGCTGAAATGGACGTTTCTTGTGTATATTGTGAGGGTGAAGGTTGTCGTATCTGTAAGAACACTGGCTGGATTGAAATCTTAGGGTGTGGTATGGTTCATCCAAGAGTACTTGAAATGTGTGGTATCGATCCAAATGAATACAGTGGGTTTGCATTTGGTATGGGATTAGAGCGTATTACAATGCTTAAGTATGGTATCAATGACCTGCGTTTATTCTTTGAAAATGATATGAGATTTTTAGATCAATTCTAATAGATTTAATTTTTTATAAGAAAGGGGAATGAAAATGTTAGTACCAATGTCTTGGTTAAAAGATTATACAGATGTTGATTGTGACATCATGACATATACAGACGAAATGACAATGACAGGAACCAAAGTTGAAGGTCATGAAGAACTTGGTAAAGAAGTAAGTAATGTAGTTGTAGGTAAAATCTTAAAGATTGAAAAGCATCCAGATGCAGATAAACTCATTGTCTGTCAAGTTGATGTTGGTGAAGAGCAAATTCAGATTGTTACGGGTGCAAAGAACGTTAATGAAGGTGATGTTGTACCAATTGCTTTAGCAGGTGCTGAATTGCCTGGGGACATTAAAATCAAGAAGGGTAAATTACGTGGTGTAGAATCCAATGGTATGATGTGTTCTGTTGAAGAACTAGGGTTTACTACAGAGGATATACCTGATGCTCCAGAGGATGGTATTTATATATTCTCAGAAGAATTACCTTTAGGTCAAGATGTGAAGCCATACTTTGGTCTAGGAGATTTGGTAGTTGAATATGAAATTACATCCAACCGTCCAGATTGCCAAAGTATTTTAGGTATTGCAAGGGAAGCAGCAATTACATTCGATAAACCTTTCAAGTATCCTGAAATAACATTAAAAGAGGCAGCAGAAGGTCATGTAGATAAACTTGCGACAGTTGAAGTGAGAGAACCTGAGTTATGTCCGCGTTACGCTGCTCGTGTTGTTAAAAATGTTAAAATTGGTCCTTCTCCTAAATGGATGCGTCAGCGTTTATTAGCAGCTGGTCTAAGACCAATTAATAATCTTGTTGATATTACTAACTTCGTTATGCTTGAATTCGGGCAACCAATGCATGCTTTTGATTTATCGGCATTAGAAGGTAATAAAATTATCGTTAGAAAAGCAGAAGATGGAGAAGCGTTTGTAACTTTAGATGAAGAAGAGAGAAAACTGAATTCATCGATGCTAGTTATTGCTGATGAGAAAAAAGCTGTTGCAGTTGCGGGTGTTATGGGTGGTGAGAATTCAAAAGTAAGAGACGATGCCACTACAATACTTTTCGAATGTGCTAACTTTGATGGTACTTCTGTTCGTTTAACTTCTAAAAAATTAGGTTTAAGAACAGATGCATCAGGAAAATTTGAAAAAGGTTTAGATCCTAATAATGTGATTCCTGCCATTAATCGTGCATGTCAGTTGCTTGAGGATATGGGTGCAGGTGAAGTTGTACCAGGTATAATAGATCATTATGGTGTTAAAAGAGAAGAAAACAAAGTGAATTATTGTCCAGACTCAATTAATGGCTTACTAGGTACTGACATTAGCGAAGACTATATGGTTGAAGTTTTTGAAAAGATTGGATGTACAGTTAATCGTGAGAACCGTATTGTATCAGCTCCAACTTTCAGACATGATATTTCTAGAGAAGCAGATTTAGCAGAAGAAGTTGTTCGATTCTATGGTTACAATAACATTCCGATGACTTTAGCAACAGGAACAGCTACAGTTGGGAAGAAATCTTTCAAACAACAATTGGAAGAGATGATGAAAACTATCTTAGAAGGTTGTGGTTTAAATGAAGCTATGACATATTCCTTCGAGAGTCCTAAAGTTTATGATAAAATAAATGTACCAGTTGAATCATCACTAAGAAATGCAATTAAAATTAAAAACCCACTAGGTGAAGATTTCAGTATGATGCGTACACAAACTGTTAATGGAATGTTAAATGCTTTAGCGACGAATTTCAGCAGACGTGTAGACCATGCTTATCTTTATGAAATAGGTAAAGTATATTTACCAAAAGAATTACCCTTAACGGAGTTACCAGATGAAAGAGAACAACTTACATTAGGTCTTTATGGTGAAGATGTTGATTTCTTCAGTACAAAGGGTGTTGTAGAAATGCTCTATACACAGTTAGGTATAGATGAAGATGTTGTTTATGAGGCAAGTAAAGAAACATGGTTACATCCTGGCCGTCAAGCAGCTATGACGATTAATGGGCAAAAAATAGGTACAATTGGTGAAGTACATCCTGGGGTACTGGATAATTATGAAATTGAGACGAGAGTATATATGGTAGTTATTGATCTACCTACAATTATTGAAAATGCTAATATGGAGAGAAGTTTCGAAGCATTACCTAAGTACCCAGCGGTAACAAGAGATTTAGCGATGCTTGTTAAAGAAGATATTTTGGTAGGGCAAATCGATCGAGTTATTAAGAATTACGGTGGTAAGTTCTTAGTAGCTGTTGAGTTATTTGATGTTTACCAAGGAGCACAAATTGAGAAAGGTTATAAATCAGTAGCTTATAAAGTGACCTTCCGTTCAAAAGATAAGACTCTTAAAGATAAAGAAGTGAATAAGCAAATCAATAAAATATTATTTGGTCTTGAGAAAGAATTAGACATTACTTTAAGACAATAATACTTGGAGCGCATGAAATCTCATGCGCTCTTTATAAATTAATAATGTTAAGATTGATTATTTTCTATAAGATACTTCAATAAATTGTTCAAAAATAGAGTTGCTACAGGATCTTCTCCGTATCGTCTACAGGCTTCTAATTGTGAGAATAAAACTTTGCCTTTTCCCATAGACAATTCAATGAGCCCATCATTTCTTAAGAAGTTGGAACATGCAACATGGGACTTTACATGTTTATACTTATCAACATTGAAACCAAAACGTGATCCTAATTTTGTTTTAGCTGGTACTTTTCTAGAATCATCACCTTGCTGGAGGTAGCTGCTTATAATGATTGTATCACCATTCCATTCTCTAAAGTCTTCTTTAGCTAAACCATCAAAGATAGGGCTGGTAGCATCATTCACATAAACATAATCATCTATACCCCTACCTTCTTTAACCAATTTTAATGGCGTTCCATCAACCCAGTCTATCTCTAATTCTGTAAGTTCCATTTCAAAGAGATTTTGTTCAAGAACAAGAAGATTAGTACCTTTGCGTATAGCACATTGGAGTTGCCCAATCTGAGAACTATTCATTTGTTTTAATGCATTGCAACCTATCACTAAATGGTGGATTTCATTAAGTCTACCAAAGTCCTCAACTAATTTTACTTGATAACCTTGATTCTTAAATATAGTATCAAGCTTGTCTTGTGGGTCAAAAATATATAATTCTTTGCCAACATCTAACCCTTTCTGTTTGCCAAATATTTTGAAATCCATTTGATTAGTAGATAGTAAGGTGCTTTGATCATTAACCCAATCTACTTCAAGGTGTAAATTAGCCTCTTCTAATTCATCTGCACTTAAATCAAGTTGTATAGACAATGGTATCACTTTATTACTATAATAATCTATCTGCTGAATTTGAATGTTTTCTTCATAAACCTTTTGGTCATGATTAAAGACTCTACAGATAACTTTAGAATCTTTAAGCAGTTTATAGCGAACATCATCATGGATCAGATGAATTTCTGCATTAAGAGGCTTACCGAAGAATATTCTCTTATGGTGACAACGTATACTCACGTGAAGTGGTTCTAATATTTTCTCCAATACTTCTGCCGCAGGTTTTGGGCGTATATTTTCTGTACTCAGAGGATTAAAGAACCAATTAAAGAGTGCAAAAGGTGCAAAGCCTGAAAAGTTGTTAGAGTCATTACGCTCTCTTCTAAAGATTTCAACAGATTCTTCGATAAGGTGTGCTTGATACCAAAGAGCACGTTCATTATTCTCATCTGGATCTTTGCCGATAAATCGCCAAGAGGCAGGTACTTGATAAAACCTTCCTTCGTTATCTGTATAGGCACCGATGAACTCTGTTAAAATCAGTGGTTTATGGTTATCTGTTTCAATACGATTCTTCCAACTTCCGAAATACATGGAGCTAGGATAACCATCTTCGTCTGGTATTTGTCTTATGTTTTTTTCGTATGCAATGATGGCTTGACCATACCATCCACTGTATGAATGAATATCCTTGATATCCCCACAAGTCCTTAAGTCTTTCAAACCAGCATTATTATAAACAGGTAAGGTATCATCTATTTCACGCACAGCTTCTGCTAAATCATTTAAGTAGATATGATGCTCTTTATACCCAATTGGATCGACGATATTTTGAAAATGATCCAATTCATTTGATAAGCAATAGATAGCTAGTGATGGGTGATGTTTAACCTGTTTAACCATTGCTTTGAATTCATTACGTGTATTGATCGGATCAGGTGCTTGTTGCATCAACGGCATCTCGTAAATGACCAGCATTCCATATTGATCACATGCATCAAGCCACCTCTGTGAAGGGGGTTCTGTGTGAAAACGTATACAGTTGATATTAAATTTCTGACAGTAGTTCATAAACTTGTCGATATAGGCTTGATCATGGAGTATCATCGTATGAGGAGGTGAGCCGGCTCCACGTAAAAAGTATGGGTGACCATTGAGATTGAATTTACCATTCTTAATTTTAAAAGTCTTGAAACCTATTATTTTAGAATAGGAACCATAGTCACAATCTTCTTTCATAATAGAAACTTCAAACCGATAAAGGTGGGGGGCATGAGGCCACCATTGTTTGACATCTAAGTCTTGGCTACTGAAAAGAAAACTCATTTCCTCGTGAGGAATTTGGGTTTCTTTAATACCTTCATATACAACTACACTAGTTTTGATATCAATAACTCGGGCTTTTAGTGTATAGCAACTACCAAACAATTCCTTTCTTCTGACATGTACTGTAGCACTAAAAGAATTTTCTTCAGTTTTTAGGTCCATATCTTTTATATAAGTAGCATCAGTGGCGAAGAGATGGACAGGTTGATCGATACCGCCATTGTTTCTAGTTTCACCTACTGGTATTAATGTTCTTCTGCCTAATACTTTGGTATTAATCTTGTGCTTATTAAAGGAGGCATCATCGCTTGGATAAAAACATGACTTATCCCATACTTTAACAACAATGGTCTCAACTTCACCATTTCTATAGAGATAATCTGTAATATCCCAATGAAAACTGCTATATGCTCCTAAGTGTTGACCAACTTCTTGGCCATTTACCCATATTTGAGCTTTGGCAGATACCCCAGCAAAATGAATATGTATACGTTTCTTCAACCAATTTTCTTGTATCGTCAATTCTTTTTTGTACCACCCCACACCTTGATGATCTCTAAAAGGTGGGATTTCATGATCTTTGTAGTAACCATTTTTTGTATAATATTCTCCAAGGACAGTCATCCACTTAGATCCATTCCAGCAGTATGGTACTTCTATATCATGCCAATCAATCTTATTACCATTAATATAATTAGGGTCTTCATCACAAAATAAGTGACCAGGTGTGAAATCCCATGTTCCATCCAAACAGATTTGTTGGTATTCAGCTAACATATGTTAATCCTCTCTTTCTTATGTTGATTCAAGAACATTCACTACAGGTTCAGTCTAACACGAGAGGTGCTTTTTGATAATATACGATACCGTTGTCTGTATGGACAAAACAGTTCAGCTTAATCAGTAAATGCATTTATTGGCTTCATCTGCAAAAGCTTTGATGAGTTCTGGTTTAGCATCAAAGAAATGGTCCGATGGTGAAAGTATAAATCCACCTCCAGATCCAGCCTCATTAAAACACTTCCGTACAGCTAATCGTGTTTCTTCAACAGTACTGTTAGTGAAGTAGTGGCCTTGATCAAAGCCCCCAATCATACATACTTTATGACCAACTCTTTTTTTAGCCTCTTTTAAATCAACATCTCCTCCCATTCCAAGAGGTGTTAATGTTTCTATAGCATTTGGCTTCATGGCTACGATGTCATCTAAAATAGGCATCATTCCACCACAGGTGTGATAAACAATTCTTTGGTTGAGTTTTTTTGCATGATCTATTATTTGGCTATCGTAAGGGGCTACATACTCATTGAAAATAGTTGGGGATATAACAGTGGAAGAGGCATCACCTCCGCCCAATTCTATTAAATCATAATGAACACCTTTCAGCGAATTAACATACTTAAGCTTTCTTTCAAGAATAATTCTTAGAAATTCATGTACCCAAGCAGAATCATCAAAGGTTTCCATAATCAAATTCTCTATCCCATAAAAACAAGCTGCATCTTGCCAGCAACCAGGCTGCCCAAAAATATCAAAAGAGTCAATTGCACTTCTGACAAGACCTTTATTACCATAAGCTAAGGCACTTTCGTTAGCACTTTCTGCATCGCATATTCTGACAGGAGCATATTCAGCTAACAGCTCGATATCGGATTTATCCTTTATGAGGTGTTCAGTCATCCAACAAGTATACTCATTAAATTGTAATGTCATGGTGAGTACTTTTTTTGGTGTATGCACTTTGAATCTTTTCGTCAGATACTTATTATCAGGAAGGACTTCAATTTCAATATGCCAATTACTATTCTGTATGAAACCATCTTTCATATACTCACCATTAGAATGATTACATGTTACAGGTGATAACCATAAAATTGGATCTAAATTATATTCTTCAAAGAATTCTTCTGTGGATAAACCACCTGCATAGTGTTTAAGAAAATAAGACATCACATGATGAGTGGTAACAGGTAAGCGATCAACTGGTTTTAAATCAAGGGCGTTAATAAATCTTTGCTTAGTATCCATCTTGACACTCCTCTTAAATAGATTATAGTATTTTGATGCTTTATATAATTATAATACTTAAAAAAGCTTTGTATATGTTACTTGATATTGATATAATTTATAGTATATTGATATTGGTGGTGATATTGTTGAATCGATTGTTGCTTGAGAGTTTTACTAAAGATAGAATTTATTATGGTGAAACATTGATTAAGAATGAAGGTAATGTGACACTCCATACACATACTTTTTTTGAAATCTTCTTTATAATAGAAGGTGAGATTGATTATTTTATTAATGATAAATACATTCACTTAAAAACGGGCACTATACAATTGGTTTTTCCTCATAACAAACATGCTTTTTTTAGAAAGCATACATTTAAAACTGCAAGAATCATTAATATTGCCTTTGTGTCTGAGTTAATAGGTGAAGATATTCATTATCTTTTATCTGAGGCAGATAGGGATAGTAAAAAAGAGTTAGAGGTTTTTAAGTTTGATAGTAATCTTTTTAATCTATTAGTTAAGCGTTCCTTACAACTCAAAAATGCAATATCTATTAGAGAGAAAGAGTTAATGCTCTTTAACATATTAATGAATTACCTTATTGAGTATATTCATGTAAATAATAGTCATATCAATGCTGCACCTCTATGGCTAAAAAATGCCATGGAAGAAATGCAAAAAGAGGAACATTTTAAAACTGGGTTAAGAAGTTTTATCAAACTATCCAGTAAATCGCAGGAACATCTAACACGAATGCTTAAGCAGCATTATGGTTATACGCCTACAAAGTATATAAATGATCTAAGGTTAGAGTATGTTTCAGAAAAGTTAATCAGTACTGATTTACAAATATCAGTGATTATCTATGACAGTGGATTTAATAATATTGCCTATTTTGAAACTCTTTTTAAAGAAAAATATCATGTAACTCCCCGACGTTATAGACAATTGAATCAGAAGTTATTTAAATAACTTAAGTATATCCTTCGGATTTCATCATTATTTAACTTTACTAGATTATCTAATCCCTTTATAATAGGATGTAGGGAAAAGGAGGAAGATGTGTGAAAAAAACTAGAATTTTGACGATGCTACTGTTACTTACTTTTATTTTTTCAATAATACCTGTATCAGCAAAGGATTTTGAAGTAACAGATATAAAAGAACTAAGGATTGCCCTTAAGACCTATTATTACAATAAAGAAAAAATAACAGCTTATAATAGTGATATGTTGATAGGTTATGAAAATGAAAGTGACTACGACATGGAAATGTGGTTTTCAGGATACGATCATTATAGTTTCGAGGCTTTAAACGGTTATTTCTTGACATCTAGTACATATTATTCATCTTATGATGATGCAAAGACAGTAAGCGATAATTTACAAGCACTTGGATATCCTGCTTTTCCAGGTGTAAAAGGACCTGCAGAATGGTACATCTACATGGGACGATACGAGAGTGTTGATAATGCACAAGTTGCTTTGAACGATATTAATTCATCCATGAAGAATATGGATTTTGCAATCATTGAAGACTTGGGACAACTCTATAAAATGTCCGCAGATGGTAACGTATTGGTCATTGTGGATTGTGAATTCAATAAACCTCAATTCATGGCAGTTGATAATAATGGTATTACCAACCTTGGAGATCGACAATACCGTGGTAGAGTGGAATATGGTATTTACGGCAATGATAGTATCAGCGCTATCAATATCATTGGGCTAGAGGAATACTTATATGGAGTTTTGCCTAGTGAAGTTTATTATAAATGGGAAATGGAAGCTTTAAAAGCTCAGGCTGTAGCTGCTAGAACTTATGCTGTTTATACGGCTTTCGTTGCTCCTAAATATGCATCGGAACCTTACGACCTAGATGATACAGTTTATTGTCAAGTGTATAAAGGTTATGGCATCGAAGAAGAAAGAACGAATCAAGCAGTTACCCAAACATTAGGTCAATTTATTCTTCATGATAATGAACCCATTGCAGCATTTTTCTTTTCAACCAGTGGCGGGCATACTGAGAGTAGTGAAAATGTGTGGGTTGGTCAATTTGATTATCTAAAAGCTGTTTCGGATATAGAGGAAACAGAACCAGAAAAAGACCCATGGATTAAGATTATGACTGCTGAAGAAGTTGAATCCGTCTTAGTTGAAAAGGGTGAAGACATTGGTGAGGTTTTGACCATGGAAGTACTATCTTATGCAGAAAGTGGACGAGCCATGGAGTTACTGATTGTTGGTACAGAGGGATCAGTGGAGTTAACAAAAGGACAAATTCGTTGGCTTGGATTATACAGTACTAAGTTTACTTTGATCACAGATAGTCAATATGTACCAAGTAGTAGCGTCTTAGGTCAAAATGGTACTGAACAACAGAATTTAATCAATAATAATCTACAAGTCATTACCTCAGATGGGCAAACCTCTTCTCTAGCTTTTACAGAGGGACAGGTTATCGTAAGTAGTGCAGGTAATCTCCAAAACTATACCAACGTCCAACCTTCTAATGGTACTTATATCTTTGCAGGTATGGGTTATGGACATGGTGTTGGAATGAGTCAAGCTGGAGCACAAAGTATGGCTCTAACAGGTTCTAACTATATTGAAATATTAACCCATTATTTTATGGATGTAACAATAGAACCACTTTATTAAACATAGGCACTTAAGTAAGTTTAATCTTATTTAAGTGCTTTTTTGCTTATTTATTTACAAGTAAACCTTAGTAATTTAATAGTTAATAAGTATGAAGTTGCTATAATTAGTACATAGATAATAACTATTGTTTGAGGTGATGATTTAATGAATACTTTGCAACATATGTTGGATAAAACTGTTCATTTATTAAAGGAAGATAAGCGATGTCTTGGAGGATGGCATTTTGGATCTATTAGCAGAGGATTACAAGATAAGTATTCCGATATTGATCCAGTTTTTTTAATTAAAGATAAAGACTTTGAAAGCTTTGATAGTCATATACAAGGCATGTTTGATGAGATGGGGTATGAAATATTATTGTTTTGGCCTGAAGAATTCAATTCTAATGCCATTAGGAATTATGCTATTCTGATAAAGGATAAGAGAAACATCCTTCAATATGACTTTACCATAATGAATCATTCAAAAATTGATGAACCTTTCAGTAGAATTTGGTATAAAGGATGCACTAAGAAAGATATTATTTTTGATAAAGATGGCGATATAAACAAATTACTAAATAGAAAGCAAAAAGACAAAAATATGGAGATTGATATCTTGCATACTATTCAAAAGTATTGGCTTCTTTGCTTTATTATCGTTAAATACTATAATAGAAGAGATATATTTAAGTTATTATATATGATGAATGAACTGTTTCAAACCCATGTTCAACTTCTGTTTAGGTTCTATAGACCAGACGAGTGGGGGAGCTGGGCTGACCAAATTAAAAGCTCAATTCCTTTTGAAAAACAACAGAATTTACTTTCCTATTTTTGTAAAGCTGACCTAGAATCCATAATGAAAAATCTCTTATTAAGTATCACTGCATTTGAAGAAGATGCAAAAATGATATGTGTGAGAAATCAAATGCCTTATGAAGAAACACTAGCCACCAAAATTAAAGATTATATGGTATTAAACATTGGTAAATCTTTTTAAAATACTAAGTTGTAAACCACCAACTCTTCACAAAATAAGTCTAGAATATGGTACAATAGTTCTGGGTGGTGATACAATGAATCAATATTTACTTAGAAGCTACTTAAATAACCTATCAGTGGACTACATAACAGGAGATAAACTTCATGTTGGCGATGATTGGAAGGACATGAATTACATTCCTGATTATAATAAATTTTATCTCATAGAAAGTGGAGAAGGATGGTTGAAGATTGGTGATGAGGAGTTGTTTCCAAAAGCTTATCAATTAGTATACATGCCAGCTAATGTGAAACAGTCCTATTCCTACATTAATGCTAATAAGTATACCAAATACTGGTGTCACTTTACAGCTAAAATTGGTGAAAGAAACATCTTTGAAGTTATCCAATTACCTTATATCTTAAAGGTTACACAAGAACAATTTAGTTACTTAGTTACTTTATTCTCCAGGATTTATGAGTGGGATGTCAGCCATGAGGTTGCTTCCTCTTTAAAAGTGAAGGCCTTATTATATGAACTCATTGCTTTTTTTATTGATAATAGTGTTATAGATCAACTTAACATTCAACTGACACCTTCATCTAGTGGTATTAGTAAGATATTATTATATATCGAAGATCACATTGCAGATGAACTTACTGTTGCTTCTTTAGCAAAACAAGCTCATCTCCATCCCAACTATTTTATTAAGTTATTCAAATCTTACATGGGTGCATCACCGATGCATTATATTAATAAACGGCGGGTGGACAGGGCAAAAGATCTATTGTTATCATCTAATAGTAGCATTACGCAAATAGCTGAACAAGTAGGTTTCAAAGACAGTGCTTACTTTTCAAAAGTATTTAAAAACCATACTCAATTAACACCTAGACAGTACAAACAGATGAAAAAACTAAATGATAAGTAAATGGAACCCTTTGGCATTGAGTAGGCTGAAGGGTTTTGATGATTTCTTGAAATAAATTTGTAATAAATGGAACAATTATTATATCCTCCTCGTCTAACTGATTAAATGAGAGATCAATAGTCAATTAAAGGGGATGTTAATATGATGAGAAAGTTAGGAATATTCTGTCTTATTCTAATGTTATGTTTAACAGGTTGCTCTAATGTAGGTAATGAATCAGGAAATGGTTCAGATAAAGCTACTGATACAAAACAGGATTATAGTAATACTGAAACGAAAGCAACGAAGAAAGAATCAAAAGAAGAATCAGTTGAGGAGGAATCAATAGAAGCACCAGCAGAGAAGAATGAACTAACCATAGCAGGTTTAGCAGATGAAAACATGGCAGAAGATAAGTGTGTTATCATTGAACCTATTCCTTCTAATTCTGAAGAATATAGTGAGGTACAAGAGTCAGATTTCATTTACACAACTACAATGCCTTTAAGTACATTTAGTATTGATGTTGACACAGCCTCTTATAGCCAAGTAAGACGTTACTTGACTAGAGACCAACAGCTGCCACCAATAGAAGCTGTTCGCATTGAAGAGATGATCAACTATTTCTCTTATGATTATCCTAAACCAAAAGGTGATGATCCTTTTAGTGTATACACTGAAGTAGGGGTATGTCCTTGGAATAAGGAACATTATCTAGCTATGATTGGGGTGCAAGGAAAAGAAGTATCATCTAAGAAACGCCCAGCTAGCAATCTAGTTTTCCTATTAGATGTATCAGGATCAATGAATGATCCTTATAAATTACCATTGCTAAAATCAGCATTTTCTATGCTAACTAATGAATTAACTGAAAAGGATAATGTATCCATTGTTGTTTACGCTGGTGCATCTGGGGTGGTGTTAGAAGGAGCAGAAGGTGCGGATAAAGATAAAATTAACGAGGCTCTATACCAATTGAGCGCAGGTGGTTCTACTGCAGGTGGGGAAGGGATTGAATTAGCCTACAAACTTGCTAATAAGTATTTTATAGAAGGTGGGAATAATAGGGTCATTTTAGCAACTGACGGTGACTTTAATGTTGGTATATCCTCAGAAGAAGGTCTAGAAAAATTAATTGAGGAAAAAAGAGAAGAAGACATTTTCTTAAGTGTATTAGGATTTGGAACAGGAAACATTAAAGACAATAAGATGGAGGTACTTGCAGACAAAGGTAATGGAAATTATGCTTACATTGATTCCATAGAGGAAGCAGAAAAGGTTTTGGTTAGTGAGATGGCGGGAACTTTATTTACCATTGCTAAAGATGTTAAATTGCAATTAGAGTTTAATCCGGCAAAGGTAGGGGCCTATCGATTAGTAGGATATGATAATCGTCGACTGAATAATGAAGATTTTGCAGATGATACAAAAGATGCTGGTGATATAGGCATGGGACACACTGTGACTGCTTTTTATGAGATTATACCAGTTGATCAATTGCCTGAAGCAACGAGCTTGCGTTATCAAGATAATAATGAACTTCAAGAAGCTTCTATTGAAGCCAATAAAGATGAGTGGCTTTATTTAAAACTCCGTTACAAAGAACCAGATAGTGATACAAGTCAGCTTGAAGAATATGTTGTGTCTGATAGACATTTAAAGGATTCTAATACTGAAGATTATAATTTTGCTGCAGCAGTAGCGGAATGTGGATTATTATTAAGAGAGTCTACTTTTAAAGGTGATGCTGATTGGGATGACGTTTTAAAGCGAGCTAGACTCAATATGAGTAGCGATGATGAAGGTTATAAGGCTGAATTTATTCATCTTGTAGAGATTGCTAAACACCTTAGTTACTAACTAAGTAACCCCATGACAGGTAAGTTTTTATACCTATCATGGGGTTTTAGGTTAATGCGGATTTATATGGACAACAACGTCTTCTATATCTGTTAAAGTCTTCAAATGATATTTAATCTCAGTAGCTACATCATGACTTTCGAAAACAGTCATGTTACCATCCATTGAGATTTTTACGATGAGTAAATAGTAGATGCCAATAGGCTTGGCAGTCATACTATCTACATGAAGAACACCCTTAAAATTTTCAATTTCTTCAATGAGATCCTTTTCAATTTTGGGATCGATGTTTCGGTCCATAAGTACATTATAAGCAGATAAAAAGATTTTGATGGCTGTGTAGATAATCCATAATCCTATAGCAATACCTACTACTGCATCTAACCAATAGATACCTAATTGACTAAATATAATACTTAACAAGACGGAGCCTGTTATGAACACATCGTTACGATGGTCTTCTGCATTGGCCAGTACAAGTAGATTATCATATTTTAAACCGATATTTTTACAATAGCGGTAGAGGAAGAACTTAAGAACTATTGTAAATAGAGCAACAGCTATTAATGTTATTGATACTTTAACAGCTTCTTGATTAATAATTGACTCATAAGCGCTTCTTAAAATACCCATTGCAACAAGTATTAACGAAAAGCTTATAATGATTGAGAAGATATACTCAGCCTTCCCATGTCCGTAAGGATGATCTTCATCCCCTGGTTTAGATGAAATCTTATTACCTAACCAGGTGACCAACGAAGCAAAAACATCTCCGGCACTGTTCAAACCATCTGCAATCATTGCTTGACTTTTACTTTGGAATCCAACTAATAGCTTAATTAAAACAAGAAATACATTTGCTATAATACCTGCAACAGCCACTCGATTGGCTGATTCATATCTATCCATTTTATCACCTGCAATTTTTATGTTTTTCTCTTTTGCTTTCATCTATTTTTAGTATAGCACTTCAATTATATACTATTCTTCTTTTAATTTCAAATGATTTTCATATAATAATAACTCTCCTTAAATGATAATGAAAGGTATTTGCATTATGAATATATTATTCTGAAAGTGTTATAATATTTATATAAACCAATTGACAAATTATTAAATGAAATATACAATATAAGTAAATAGAGAACTTTGTTATTCTTATCATTCTAAAGAGGTGCTACTATGCAGAAAAGTCTTTATAGTTTAATATTGTTTGATGATGTTGTTGAAGCGGTTGATCGAATGGCTTATGAAAGAAATATGAACCGGTCACAACTGATTAACGAAATTTTGGCGAGACAAGTTGGTTTGCTAACACCAGATCAACGCGTTAAAAAGATTATTAATAAAATTATTGAAATGGTTAATAAGGAAGAAAATCTTCAAGTAAAAGTGCAAAGTGATAGTGGGAACTTGCAGTTTGGAACATTTTTGCGATATAAATATAAACCAAGCATCAAATATGCATTTGACTTTTACACAAAAGATCATGAGCGCTACGCGATGTTGAAGGTGGTAAGTCGAACTAAATCACCTGAACTTTGTGCGCATTTGAGAAACTTCTTTAATATTTTAGCAAACATCGATAGGAATCGTTTTAATGAACTTCATTCAAAAGAAGTTATTACGTGTATACCTGATGACTCTAATAATCGGTTTTCTAGGGAGTTCTTCTCAGGAATCAGTATAGAAGGTATTAGAGATGAAGAGATTGCTGAATACTTAACGAGGTATCTGATCATGCTTGATGAATCCCTAAAATACTACTTTTCGCATATTGATAATTTACAAAATGCAGCTAAACGTATTGATGCAATTTATTTAAAACACATGTCTAACATAAGATTATATCGATTATGAGAGGGGTGAGAATATGGCTAATCGCATTGAAGATTATTATGAGATATTAGGTGTTACTAAGGAAGCATCCGATAAAGAGATACAAAAAGCTTATCGAAAACTTGCCCATAAATATCATCCAGATTCAAACAGTTCTAAGGAGGCAGAAGAAAAATTTAAAAAAATTAACGAAGCTTATAATGTTCTGAAAGATTCTGAAAAAAGAAAAGCTTATGATCAATTTGGTCATAATTGGGAGCATGGACAAGGATTTAATGCTGGAGATTATGGCAGTTGGTCAGGAGATAGTGATACTTTGAAGTCCGTTTTTGAGTCCATCTTTAGGGCAAACAACTTTGGTGGAGGACGAACAAGCTATTCTTCTTTTAGTGATTTTGGTTTTGGAGGATTTAACCAGAGTCGTGTGAGAAAAGGGCAGGACATAGAAACGGAAATGAACATTACTATTGCTGAAGCTTACCATGGTGGAGCAAAACAAATTCGTTTAAACGTAGCTGGTTCGGGTGGCTATGCACAACCCAAAAAGCTGGATATTAATATTCCGCAGGGAATAGCAAATGGTAAGAAGATAAGACTTAGAGGCCAGGGAAGTCCTGGAGCTAATGGAGGACCTAGTGGTGATCTTCTTATTAAACTCAATATAGTTGATGACACTATCTACCAGTTAAAAGATAAAAGTATCTACAAAAAAATGAAGATAACACCTTGGGAAGCAGCCTTTGGTGCAAAAATAAAGGTTGATGTCTTTGGAAAAGATGTGGAATTAAAGATACCTCCAGCAACTCAGTCAGGACAGAAATTCCGTATGAAAGGTAAGGGGTTAAAAGATAAGCAAGAAGTGGGAGACATTTTTCTAGTTGCTCATATCGTATTACCTGAGAAGATGTCTAAGGAAGAAGAGAAGTTGTTGAAGCAATGGAAGAAGATAAGTGGGTTTAATCCACGAGTACAATGAGTTTTATAATAGGGGCAGGCATGTATGGAGTACTATTGCGCCAGCTGGAAAGACGTCCATGTCTTAGACAGCTGGGTTCGCCCTCCGTGGCTCACTGCCTCATAGAACGCCATCCATGCCTTCGGTATATGTTAGGTGGAGTTAAACTGGAGAAGAGATATAGGGGCAGGCATGTATGGAGTACTATTGCGCCAGCTGGAAAGACGTCCATGTCTTAGACAGCTGGGTTTGCCCTCCGTGGCTCACTGCTTCATAGAACGCCATACATGCCTTCGGTATATGTTATGTGGAGTTAAACTGGAGAAGAGATATAGGGTCAGGCATGTGTTAGGTGGAGTTAAACTGAGGTGGATAATAAAGAGTCAGGCACGCCATACATGCTTTTGGTATGTTGATGTGCTTAGTTATTGTATAAACAGAATATTGGGAATATTGAATAAATTAAGGAGGTAAATACGATGGATATGAATAAATTGACGGAGAAATCTTTAGAGGCAATTAAGCAAGCAGAGAGTAGTGCGTTGAGAAATGGCAATGCAGAAATTGAACCAGAGCATTTAATGCTTGCTCTTTTTACACAAGAACAAGGACTTATACCAAGAATGCTAAATAAAATGAACATCAATGTTATAGGATTTATGGATCAATTAGAGAATCATATTGGTAAAAAACCGAAAGTAACTGGTGGTGGGCGTCAGACTAATACGATCTATATTAATAGGGAAACGGATAAGGTGCTTATTGAAGCTGAGAATAGTGCAACGAATATGCAAGATCAATTTATATCGGTTGAGCATCTGTTCTTAGGTTTCTTTGCACTGTCAGACCAGCACTTTGTTAAAGGGTTGTTATTAAGTTATGGCATACAAAAAGATCATATTCTACAAATTCTACAGAATATAAGGGGTAATCAGCGAGTTACATCACAGAATCCAGAAACAATCTATGATGCACTCACACAATATGGGCATGACCTTGTTAAAGATGCCATGGATAATAAGTTGGACCCTGTCATTGGTCGTGATGCTGAGATCAGGCATGCTATTCGTATACTGTCAAGAAAAACTAAGAATAATCCTGTTCTCATCGGAGAGCCAGGTGTAGGCAAGACTGCCATAGCTGAGGGATTAGCTCAGCGAATCGTCAAAGGTGATGTACCAGAAGGTATAAAAGATAAGCGCATTATTGCCCTGGATTTAGGTGCATTAGTTGCTGGAGCTAAATATAGAGGTGAATTTGAAGAACGTTTAAAGGCTGTACTTAAGGAAGTGAAAGAGGCAAACGGACAGGTTATTCTCTTTATTGATGAGTTACATACCATCGTTGGGGCTGGTCAGACAACAGGTGCTATGGATGCTGGGAATATGTTGAAACCTATGTTAGCACGAGGAGAATTGCACTGTATTGGAGCAACTACCTTGGACGAATATCGACAATATATTGAGAAGGACCCTGCCTTAGAAAGACGTTTCCAACCTGTTCTTGTTGATGAACCGACAGTAGAAGATAGTATTACCATTTTACGTGGCTTAAAAGAAAGATATGAAGTCTTCCATGGTGTACAGATTCAAGATAATGCGTTGGTAACTGCAGCAGTTTTATCTAATCGCTATATTACTGATCGCTTCTTGCCCGATAAAGCAATCGACTTAGTTGATGAAGCTTGTGCCATGATACGAACAGAGATGGATTCCATGCCAACAGAAATGGATGAGGTATCGCGAAGAATCGTTCAATTAGAGATTGAAGAAGCAGCTTTAAAGAAAGAAAAAGATCCTGTTAGTCAGCAACGTTTAGAAAATGTTCAACGTGATTTAGCTGATTTTAGAGATCGCTATAATACTATGAATGCCCAGTGGGAGATTGAAAAAAGTAGTATTCATGAGGTACAACATCTAAGAGAAAGTCTTGAAGCACTTAACCATCAGATTGAAGTTGCTGAAAGAGAATATGATTTAAATAAGGCTGCTGAATTAAAATATGGTCGATTACCTGAATTACAAGAACAACTTGAAAGAGAGGAAGCAAAACTTGAACACAGCAAGGATGAACATACTTTGCTTAGAGAAAAAGTAAGTGAAGAAGAGATTGCAAAGATCATCTCGCGTTGGACTGGGATACCTTTAAGCAAGCTTGTAGAAGGAGAGAGAGAAAAGCTGCTAAAACTTGATGAAATCTTGCACCAACGTGTTATAGGGCAATCGGAGGCTGTAAGTCGTGTGACCGATGCTATCATCCGTTCGAGAGCTGGTATCAAAGATCCTAACCGACCTATTGGTTCCTTTATTTTCTTAGGACCGACAGGTGTAGGTAAGACAGAATTAGCAAAAGCAGTAGCTGCTACATTGTTTGATTCAGAAGATAACATGGTTCGCATCGATATGAGTGAATACATGGAGCGTCATAGTGTTTCAAGATTAATTGGTGCACCTCCGGGTTATGTAGGTTATGAAGAAGGAGGGCAATTAACAGAGGCTGTTAGGCGAAAGCCCTATAGCGTGATCCTGCTAGATGAAATTGAAAAAGCACATCATGATGTCTTTAATGTACTCCTACAAGTGTTAGATGATGGAAGGATTACAGATTCACAAGGTAGAACAGTAGATTTTAAAAACACTATTATTATCATGACATCTAATATTGGTGCACATTACTTGCTTGATGGCATTGATGAAATAGGTGAAATACATGATGATGCTAGGGATAATGTTCTTAAAGAATTGCGTATGCAATTTAGACCAGAGTTTTTGAATCGAGTGGATGAAATTGTATTATATAAACCTTTAACAAAGGCTGATATTAAAGAAATTATTAATCTTCTTATTAAGGACCTTCAAATTCGCTTAGATGATCGACAACTGACTCTAAAGGTTTCTGATAAAGCTAAAGAGCATATCATTGACCAGGGTTATGACCCGGTTTATGGTGCAAGACCACTCAAAAGATATTTACAGCGTCATATAGAGACGTTAGTAGGGCGATTATTGATTAGAGAAAAACTTCAACCTGGAAGCCAACTCTTAATTAATTATGAAGATAATGACTATACAATCCATTACTAGCATATCTATTAATAAGGCGCTTTAACTTCAATTCGAGATTTCCCTGTCCTTAATTAGATATGTGGTGGAGGCTTTTCATGAAGAGGCAAGATAATCAACTATTTGAAACGAATTGTCAAGAGATCATAACATCTGAAGAGTACATTGACGTAGTTCGGGAAGTTACTGATGAAGAGATCGAAGCGAATATAGACAATCCTGAATATGCCTGTGTGCATCAGCTTAATGATCAATATGGTGTTTTTTATGTCAGTAGAGAAGGATTGACTTGTGATGAAGCTTATCGAATGACCCCTTATCAAGAAGTCCCCAATCTCTATGGGCTTTATGGTAAAAGAGCTGTAGCCGCAGCAGGTATCGCAGAAGTACAGAACCTACCTGCATTACAACTGACGGGGTTGGATGTACTCATTGGAGTTGTGGACACAGGAATTGATTATACTCATGAAGCTTTTATCTATGAAGATGATACGACTAAAATAGTTCGTCTTTGGGATCAAACCGGAGTTGGAAATCCACCAGAAGGTTTTAAATTTGGAACAGAGTATGATGACACACAAATAAATGAAGCCTTATTAGCTGATGATCCTTTCTCTTTAGTTGCCGAAATGGATGATATCGGTCATGGTACTTTCATTGCAGGAGCGGCAGCTGGTAGGGAAAATAATAGTGAAAACTTCATAGGAGCAGCACCAGATGCAGATTTAGTTATTGTAAAACTTAAGCCAGCTAAAGAATGCATAAAGGAATTTTACCTAGTCAATAAGGATGCGATTGCTTATCAAAGTCATGATGTTGTCCTAGGGGTGAATTATTGCCTTGATATGGCTAGGGAGTTGAATAGACCAATTGTCATTTTACTGGGTTGTGGTGATAATATGGGACCTCATAATGGTCAGACGATAACGGAAATGGTTTTGGCAGAAGTCGGAATGAATAGTGGGGTTATAGTCACTGTACCAGCAGGGAATGAAGCCAATTTATATCATCATTATCGTGGCATCTTTAGAGAAGATGAAGAGTCACAAGATGTGCAATTTAATGTGCCAGAAGGTGAAGAAGGATTTTATCTGAGCTTTTGGAATAACATACCTGATAAATATACTGTTGGATTAATATCCCCTCGTGGTACTGCAACAGGTCAAATACCTTTTAAAACGGATCAAAAGCAGGAAATTACCTTTATAGAAGAACGTACGGAAATATTAATTGAGTATGCATTCGTTGAAAAGCGTACAGGTGATCAAGCCATATTTATTCGATTGAAATACCCGTCACCAGGTATTTGGACACTAATTGTTTACGGAGATATCGTTTTAAATGGAATATATGATATTTACCTTCCTAGAGAGGGGTTTGTTGATCCATTAACTCGATTTCTGCAACCTGACCCTTATACCACGGTAACATCTCCAGCAACAAACCCTGCTACGATTACAGTAGGGGCATACAACGACATAACAAGTAGTCTATATTTATCATCAGGAAGAGGGTTAACCAGAGGCTTGGCCATTAAACCTGATTTAGTAGCACCAGGCGTTAATGTCATTGGACCCTATCCAAGGGGGGAATACGGTTCAATGACAGGTACTGGTGTATCAACAGCTATAACTGCTGGTGCATGCGCATTATTACTCCAGTGGGGCGTTATACAAAATAATCTTCCTAGCATGGATACGGTGATAGCTAAGACATTTTTGATTCGTGGAGCCTATCGCCGGCCAGCCATAGAATACCCTAATAGAGAATGGGGATATGGCGAGCTTGATCTCATTAATACCTTTAGAATAATTGAAACTTAGGCCTATATCTTCAACCTTTGTCATAAAGTAATTGAGTTAGATGCAAAACACATGAATCGATTGTGATGAAGTTATTTCATTATCAAATCGACCATGTGTTTTTCTTATGTCTGAATGAAATTATTAAATTGGATAATATTAAAAAGAGCGATAAATTTCTTGATGATTGCAAATGACTAATAATAATTATTAATTAAGGATAATGGTTAATAAATTAACGAAATTACTTGACATTGTATCTTATTTGTACTAAACTATAGTTAAGGAATATGATTATTATTTAACAATTAATATTCATTGTAGGAGGATGATTTTATGAAAATAGCTGTAATAGGGTGTACACATGCCGGTACTGCTGCAATAGTAAATGCTGCAACGCTTTATCCAGATGCTGAAATTACTGTTTATGAAAGAAACGATAACATTTCATTTTTATCTTGTGGTATTGCACTATATGTTGGTGGGGTTGTAAAAGATCCTCAAGGACTATTCTATAGTTCACCAGAAGAGTTAAGTAAACTTGGTGTAAAGACAAAAATGCGCCATGATGTTATAGATGTATCTATAGAAGAAAAGAAGATCAAAGTAAAGAATTTAGAATCAGAAGAAACTTTTGAAGATACTTTTGA
This sequence comes from Vallitalea okinawensis, assembly GCF_002964605.1. Lineage (NCBI taxonomy): Bacteria > Bacillati > Bacillota > Clostridia > Lachnospirales > Vallitaleaceae > Vallitalea > Vallitalea okinawensis. The sequence continues at coordinate 604,727 of NZ_PQDH01000001.1, read as the reverse complement.
TAAATTGATTATTACAACAGGTTCATGGCCTATCATTCCACCGATTGAAGGAATTGATATGGAGAATATTTTATTATCAAAGAACTTTTACCATTCAAATACTATTATTGAGAAGGCTGAAAAGGCTGAAAACATAGTAGTTGTTGGAGCGGGATATATAGGTGTTGAACTTGTAGAATCTTTCCAAGCTCAAGGTAAAAATGTTACACTTGTTGATTCTATGGATCGTATTTTAAGTAAATACTTAGACAAGGAATATACGGATATAGCTGAAGAAGCATTTGTTGAAAAAGGTATTAAACTGGCCTTGGGCGAGACTGTTACAAGATTTGAAGGTGTAGATGGAAAAGTTTCAAAAGTAGTTACTGCTAAAGGTGAATATGATGCAGATTTAGTTATTCTATGTATTGGATTTAAACCGAATACTGCTCTGTTTAAAGGACAAATTGATATGCTAGATAGTGGCGCAATCATTATTAATGAGCATATGCAAACATCTCATCAAGATGTGTTTGCAGCAGGAGATAGCTGTGCTGTTATTTATAACCCAACAGGAGAATCACGTTATATTCCGTTGGCAACAAATGCTGTGCGTATGGGAACCATAGCAGCCCGTAACCTTATTGAATCAAAGGCTAAATACTTAGGTACTCAAGGTACTTCTGGTATTAAAATATACGAGTATTGTATTGCTGCAACTGGCTTAACTGAGGAATCAGCGAAGGATGCAGGGTTAAAAGTTAAAACCGTAACGGTTAAAGATAATTATCGACCAGAATTCATGCCTACTTATGAAGAGGTTATGCTTAAAGTAGTTTATGAAGAAGAGAGTAGAAGAATTGTTGGAGCACAACTGTTATCAAAAGCTGATTTAACACAATCTATCAATACAATGTCTGTAGTGATTCAAAATAAGATGACTGTTGATGAACTTGCATACGTTGATTTCTTCTTCCAACCACATTTTAATAAGCCATGGAACATCCTTAATTTAGCAGGGCTAAATGCAAAATAAATGATCAAATCAAGCCACCAATTTAAGGTGGCTTTTTTTCGTACTTTCTTGTGTAAACTTGTAAAAATCTTAGATTGAGTAGTGGAGATATAAAATTCATTCATCAAAACATATAAAAACTGACTAAATAATATAGGAAAAACCATGATTATTTTGTTGAAAATGCATTTCTTATTTACTTCTCATCCTATAAATCTTATAATAAATAGTGTAATACATATTGTACTAAGATTTACTAGTACATGATTTTAACTAATTATAAATTTTAGGGGGAATAGTATGAATATTAAGAAGATTACGTCAATTGTTTTGGTATTAGTATTTGCCTGTGCCTTATTGTTACAGGGATGTAGCGCAAGTGGATCCGATACTTTAACAATTTATACGGCTTTACCAGAATCAGAGATTCCAAGTTATTTAGAAGCTTTTGAAGCAGATACTGGTATTAAAGTGGAATATGTACGTTTATCAGCTGGTGAAATTTTATCCAAATTACAAGTAGAAAAGAACAACCCTCAAGCAAGTGTATGGTATGGTGGTCCTGCTGATACATTTGTTGCAGCAGCAAAAGAAGGTTTGTTAGAATCTTATAAATCTGATGAATTAAAGAATATTCCAGATAACTACATCGATCCAGATGGAACATGGTCTCCAATCTATGTAGGTGCATTAGCTTTTGCATGTGATAAGGAGTGGTTTGACGAGAATGGTTTACAATACCCTACTTCATGGGCTGATTTATTAAAACCAGAATTTGAAGGACAAATCTCTATGGCTCATCCTGGTTCATCAGGTACAGCTTATACAATCTTATCAACAATTGTACAGTTAAAAGGTGAAGATGATACTTGGGATTATTTCTCAGAACTTGATAAAAACATTCGTCAATATACTAAATCCGGTTCTGCGCCTCCAAAGAACGTTGCTTTAGGCGAAGCTGCAATTGGTATCTCTTTCTCACATGACTGCTTAAAGCCAACAGCAGAAGGTTATCCAATTGAACTATCATTCCCAGCTGATGGTACTGGGTATGAAATTGGTGGTGTAGCTTTAATTAAAGATGGTCCAGAGATGGAAAATGGTCAAAAGTTCATCGATTGGTGCTTAAGCGCAGAAGGACAAAATGTATATTCAACAAACAGTTCCTTTAGATTACCTATCAATACTGAAGCTATCGTTCCAGAAGGTGCTGTTAACATAGCTGATCTTGCAGTTATCGATTATGATTTCTCATGGGCTGGTGAAAACAGAAAACGTTTAGTTGAAGAATTCACAAATAAAGTAGCAAACAAAGATAATTTAAAATAATAAGTTAAGCAATGACTTTTTATAAACATTGGCAAGGTAATCTTGCCAATGTTTATCTGAATATGACAGGAGAAAATGGGGTGATTAAATGAGCCAAGTTAACACGAATAGCTATAAAGATAAGCTTCAGGCACAGAGCCAAGAGCTTAAGTGGAAATTAAAGATGTTAAAGAAAGAACCATTATTATTAGGACTCATCGTATTAATCTTAGTAGTATTAACAGTATTCGTACTTTTTCCATTGTTTAAGATTCTTAGCTACAGTTTAACGAATGAAGAGGGAAAGATTAGTTTCCAAACCGTCGTTGAAATCATACAAAATAGTAGTTATCGTGCTATTTTTATGAACAGTATTAAACTAGGTGTGATATCCGGCGTATTAAGTACAATAATTGGCTATATTTTTGCATTTGCTATCACAAGAACTGAATTGCCATTTAAAAAGTTTTTTAAAACAATGGCAACGATACCTATTGTATCGCCACCTTTCGTGCTATCATTATCCATTATATTTTTATTCGGTAGAAAAGGACTTATTACAAACGGTTTATTAGGTATTACTGATTTTAATGTTTATGGCTTACATAGTTTAGTATTGGTACAAACATTATCTTTCTTTCCAGTGGCTTACCTAACTTTATCAGGGATTTTAGAAGCCATTGACCCATCTGTAGAAGATGCAGCGTTAAATCTTGGTGCATCAAGATGGAAAATCTTTAGAACTGTTACGTTACCTTTATCTTTACCAGGTATCGTAAGTGGATTTTTATTAGTATTTATACAGTCCCTACAAGATTTTAGTAACCCGGCTGTTATAGGTGGCGGCTATCCAACCTTGGGTGTTGAAGCTTATAGAGTTATTACCGGTATGTATGAACTCAAAACCGGAGCTATTTTAGCCATCATGTTATTACTTCCCAGTTTGTTAGCCTTTTTATTACAGCGTTACTGGGTTAAAGGGAAATCATATGTAACCGTAACAGGTAAACCAACTCAAATCCGTGATAAAATTAGTGAAAAACATATCGTGTATCCATTATTAGCCCTTTGTTTACTATTTTGTGGAGTAATTATACTTTTTTATGGAACAGTATTGTACGGTGCTTTTGTCAAGACGTGGGGTATTAATTATACATTCACATTGGATCACTTTAAATACGTTGTTTCAACAGGATTGAGACCATTACTTAACTCTGTATTCTTGGCTATTGTATCAACACCAATAGCAGGTTTACTTGGTATGATTATTGCCTTCTTATTAGTTCGAAAAGACTTTATCGGAAAATCATATATGAGTTTAGTATCTTTATTAACGTTTGCTTTACCGGGTACAGTTGTTGGTATTGGTTTTATACTTGCATTTAATGAGCCTCCATTGGTCTTAACTGGAACAGCATTTATCCTCATATGCGTGTTTGTATTTAGAAATATTCCTGTTGGTATTGAAGGCGGTATGTCAGCACTGCGGCAAATTGATCCATCTATAGAAGAGGCATCTACTAACTTAGGAGCTTCTAGTTTTGAAACATTTAGATACGTTACCTTACCACTGATTAAAGGCGCCTTTTTCTCAGGGTTAGTCTATTCCTTTGTAAGAGCGATGACAGCAGTTAGTGCCATCATATTCTTAGTTTCAGCTAGATGGAATGTGGTAACAACTAGAATCTTCTCTTTATTTGAAGTAAGTAAGTATAGTGATGCAGCAGCGTATATTGTTTTAATGATCATTGTTATATTAGTTGCTATAGGTGTATTAAATCTACTGGTTTCTAGACTAGATAAGAAAAGGGTATAGACAGGGGGTAACCATTATGAATATGAAAAATAGTGATTTGAACTTAAAGAGTGTAACAAAGCGATTTAGAAGCCTTGATGGCGCAGGAGAAGTTACAGCTGTTGATGCCATTGACTTAGAAATAAAAGAAGGTGAGTTAACAACTCTATTAGGTCCTTCAGGGTGTGGAAAAACAACAACATTAAGAATGGTAGCAGGTTTTGAAAGTGTTACTGAGGGAGAAATAACATTAGGTGGGGAATCCATTGAAGATATACCTCCTAACAAAAGAGATATGGCCATGATGTTTCAAAGTTATGCGCTTTTCCCTCATATGACTGTATTTGATAACATTGCCTATGGTTTGAAACTTAAAAAACTGCCTAAGGATGTTATAGAAGAAAAAACGAATAAAGTCATGGAACTCATGCAGATTAGTGAAATGCGTAAGCGTTTTCCAGCCCAAATATCAGGTGGACAGCAGCAAAGAGTAGCTCTAGCAAGAGCGGTGGTTATAGAACCGAAGGTACTTCTTTTTGATGAACCTTTATCCAATCTAGATGCAAAATTACGTGAATATATGCGTGATGAATTACGTGGTCTACAGCAAAGGCTAGGTATAACCAGTTT